>NZ_JPQO01000201.1 GCF_000773685.1 Acinetobacter sp. HR7
CTTGGGATTTGAATCTGCGTCAGATTATTCGACCAAAAAACTAATTTTAAGATTGACCCGGTACTCTGTGATCTTATTCTCCTTGACCACGACCTTCTGTTCATTAATCCAAGCACCCTGAACATTTTTTACTGTTTCTGTCACTTTGGTAATTCCACTCTGGATGGCATCCTCAAAGCTTTTCGTGCTGCTTGAATTGACTTCGACCACTTTTGCAATAGCCATAATGGAGCTCTCTTGTTATGATGAATGAACTCTCATCATAGTGAATTTGATAATTTTAAAATGTCTGTTTAAACATCTCACAGCAAATCCTTACACAGGTTTTACATTGTATTATTGACTACATGATGACGAACTTTAGAGAGGATTATGCATCTGTTTTATGCTCATCCTATCTCAGTTTAGAGTTATCAAAATCAGGTCTTGGTTCATCGCTAGGCATCATCAAAAATAGAGTAAAAATTCTAATTATTTGTTTTTAATCAATAATTTTTTATAATTTTAACAAAATTGCCGAATTGATCATTTTTTCATAGCAGTAGATTGATATGATTATTCACGTAAATAAGGTTCAATTTTCTCCCAGTTCGACATCTCGAACATCTGTTTAAAAGGTGATGTTATGAACGCAATTAAATTTGCTTTGGCTGCAGCTGTGATGGCTTTTTCAGTAACTACGACTGCTCAGATTGTCTATACACCAGACTTTCCAACTAAACAGGCACCTGCAGTTGAAACTGCTTCAGCCGATACAGCTGGAACTGCTCAACAGGCTTAGGTTTTAAATTGCTTTTTACTACAACAGGCTGCTTATGCGGCCTGTTTTTTATTGTGATCTTTGACACTTTTCCAGATTTTACTGAGTGAAATCTCTAGAAAATATTTGATAAAAAATAACATTTTTTTATTTTCCTTGCCTATAATCAAAAAATAACCAATTTTAATTATATCCAGTTTGCTATGAATGAATTGCAGGCATTAGTACAAGGTAAACTTTCTCCTCAGGCATTTCCCATTGATCGTCTACTCCAGATCGCGGAACAATATACAGATCCTAACTCTGCCGAATATAAACTGATTGAACTGGCAGCCAATATTCTTCTGGCTCAAAGCCTGGATAAAGCACTCAAATATGTGTAGCAGATCGCCATGATGAATGCCCTTGAAAAAATCCATCTGATTAAAGAATTACATCAACTCGGACATGATTTAGAGCATCGCAACCTTAGTCTTTATGAAGTGGCTCGTTCCCAAAAACGGGTACATGAAATTTTTCTACAATGTAACGAACCTATTTTCAAAAAGCAGATTCTGGCATTTAAAACCCGAACCCAGCCTGAAACTGCCGCAGAAGAATTCGCTAAAGAAAGCCATTATTACTACACCTATCGCGGATTTTTCCAGGATCAACAGACTTTACAAACTGCCCTTTATACTCATCCTCTTTCTGGCTGGGCTTTCCTGCATGATTACAAACGTGGCTGGCAAATCTGGCTAATTCCTTCTCCGAATAGCCAGGCACTGGTCAGTGAATGGACGGATATCGAACAAAGTTTTAAATGGTTATTGCATCAGCAAGAACTTTCCTCATGTCTAAAGGCCGATATGGAATTACAGGCTGCTGCAACCACTTTATCCTTGGAAATGGTCGAGGATAGCTTTCCTGCCCCAAGCATTAACCCTTATATCTCTAAACGTGAAATCAGAGAGGAGCTATCAGCTGTTCAGGATTTACCATCTGAAAATAGTGTTGATCCTCAAGCTCAAACACTACCAGCAGCGATCGACACCATAGATTCTGTTCGTGAGGAACCACAGCCTGGCACTATTGAAAAAGCAGTTAAAATAGAGGTTCCCACTTCTTTACAGTGGCAAGGCCTATCCTTTCAAGTTTCGGAATTTAACTTTGCTGAAAATCAGAATTTCTATCAACTTGAGGTAGAATATCCAGATATTGAAAACCATGTAAAAATAGCTTGGTACAATCAAAAAGAAAATGACTTAAATCAACAGCCTGTATATCTAGCGGAACAAGTTGATCACCTCGGACGCTTTAGCCATTATGCTATGCTCCTAGGCGTACAGGAATGGCAGAAAGCCATTGAGTTGATACAACTTTGGGGGAAGCAGGCTGGATACCGAATCACTGCGATTAAAAGCATCTCTTCTGTTGAGTTAGGTAGGCAATTTTTGCAATTGGATTCGCTTTATCACGCTTATTCCCAACAGGCCCGGTTGATCTGGCAGCAGGAGAATTATTGTCTGTATCTTCCGCTGTATATGATGGCCACCAAAAAATTAATTATATTCGATGAGGCGGAAGCCGAATTTAATACTCCACTTCTGCTCCTCGAAGAACGGCAAAAACTGTGGGTGATCCATGGCGAAAAACGACTTTCGCTATCATCATCTGAACAGGTTTATCCTTGTCTGATTCTGAAACGTGATCAGCAAATTAACTGGCAGATGATTCATCAAATTATTCGTGATTTTAAAGAACCCATAGAAGTTCATGTGCTATATGATGCCATTCTCAGTAAAGCCTTGGAAAAATTGATGTAATTTTGTATCCCCTAATTGATTCAAGGTCGCTCTTCTGCAAAGTTATATTTGAAATATAAAGAAAAAGAGCAAGATGACCTTATGACGACAAACAGAATTTTGCCACTCCCCCTAATTCTGGTCAGTCTCGCCTGTATCAGTCCCACGATATGGGCAACACCTGACCAGTCTGAACCTGATATACGGACAGAAGAATCTCCTAATAAGCATATTGAGGAGCCAGAGCCTGCGAAAGGATTTAGTTTACTGGATCAGATTCCCCGGTTAATTGATAGCACACCAACAATTCTTCCTCAACAATCAAATGAACCGATTGTTCCCAGTACCACTGAAACTGAAGACAGAAGTTGGGTGGATCGCCAGCAAAAAGGGGTACGTAATTGGGCAGATCAAACTGCATACAAAATGAACAACTGGTTTGGAAAATCAGATGAAGATCAAGCAGCACATGCCACCTTACGCGTAATCCTGGATAACAGCTGGAATAAATACGATGAATATGAGATCAAGCCCCGTTTTCGGGGTCGGATCAAGCTTCCTACCCTAGAACGGAAACTGAGCCTGGTTTTTGGTGATGACAGTTTGGATAACGAGCTGGAAGGAAATATCGCAATTACCAATGAAAATCCAGGGAGTGAACCGGGCAAACGCTTGGATCGTAGTCGAACCCGGGAAGACAACAGCTCTCTGGCCTTACGTTGGTCCGAACTGTCGAAAAAATTGCCTTTCGAAACCGATCTAGATTTGGGTGTCCGTTCCGGAGATGACCTCTATGTACGTTTAAAGGCCAGTCGCGACTGGGAGTTACACAATGATTTTAGTTTCCATGCGGAACAGATCTATCGTTATGGTATCGATAGCGAAAACTATCTACGTACCAACCTGGAATTGACCCATGCACGTCCCAATGAAGCCTTTCTTTCCAACCAGTTAAGTCTGACCTATGCCGATGAACAGGAGGATGATCTGCGCTGGGATAATTACACCTTCCGTCAGCATCAGTTCTTTAATGACCATCGTTTCAGCTACGGCGTTTATACCGGTGGTTATATGAATGACACCAACTTGCGCCTGAACAGTTGGGGACCTTATGTTTCCTGGCGCCAGCCTTTTCTGCGGGAATGGTTTTTTATACAGACCGATGTCAATTATTTGAACGACCATCGTGAAGACCGTAGCCATTATTTAGGTGCTGCCCTGCGTCTGGAAGCTATTTTCTAAATTTCAACTCATCCAGAAATAAAAAAGCCCTTCTTTGGAAAGGCTTTTTTCTAGTTTCTTCACTTAAGCAAGTAATAAGCTATTAATGCGTTTGACATATTCAGCCGGATTGTCTGGTAAACCACCTTCAGCAATCACCGCCTGATCAAAGATCACATTGGCCAGATCTTCGAACTGCTCCGAGCTTTCCAGTTTTTTCACCAATGGATGCTCAGGGTTAATTTCCAGAATCGGTTTGCTATCTGGTACAGACTGACCCGCATCTTTGAGCATACGGATCAGTTGTGGCGACAACTCCCCTTCACCAGTCACCAGACAGGCTGGGGAATCCACCAGACGAGTGGTTACACGCACTTCTTTGGTTTTATCTTTTAACGAGTCAGTCAATTTTTCTACCACAGGCTTAAACTGCTCAGCCGCTGCTTCAAGCGCTTTCTTCTCTTCAGCATCCTGTAGATCACCTAAATCTACAGCACCTTTAGACACGTTTTTCAGTGGTGTACCATCGAACTCATGCACGAAATTCATGGCCCACTCATCCACACGCTCAGTCATCAGCAGTACTTCAATGCCTTTTTTCTTGAATACTTCCAGCTGAGGTGAGTTTTTCGCTGCATTCAGGCTTTCAGCGGTCACATAGTAAATCGCTTTCTGACCTTCTTTCATACGGGCTTTGTAGTCTGCTAATGAAGTGCTGACTTCATCATTGGTTGAAGTCGCGTAACGCAGCAGTTTCAGGATACGTTCACGATTACTAAAATCTTCACCCAAACCTTCTTTCAGTACCGCACCAAATTCACGGTAGAAGGTCTTGAATTTTTCCTGATCTTTTTCATCTTCAGATTTAGCCAGATTATCCAGCATGGTCAGCACACGACGGGTATTGCCCTCCCGGATAGTTTTTACATCGCGGCTTTCCTGCAGGAGTTCACGGCTCACATTTAATGGTAAATCGGCACTATCAACCACACCCTGTACGAAACGCAGATAATTTGGAATCAGGTTATCCGCATCATCCATAATAAATACGCGTTTCACATACAGTTTGATACCCGCTTTTGCATCACGGGTAAAAATGTCATGTGGTGCCTTGCTTGGAACATACAATAACTGGGTATATTCTGTGCTGCCTTCGACACGGTTATGGGTCCATGCCAGTGGTGCAGTAAAGTCATGGCTCAGGTTCTTATAGAACTCGATATATTGCTCTTCAGTAATTTCCGACTTGTTACGAGTCCACAGTGCACTGGCCGAGTTGATGGTTTCCCATTCATCGGTTTTCACATACTGACCACCTTTCGGTTCTTCACCTTCAGCAGCCTCTTCTTCCTGCCAGACTTCCTTTTGCATCTGGATTGGCAAGCTAATGTGGTCAGAGTATTTATTGATGATCTGCTTAACTTTATAACTATTTAGATAGTCATGGGCATCTTCACGCAGGTGCAGAATGATGTCTGTACCACGGCTTTCTTTAGTGATCTGTTCTACTTCAAATTCACCGGTACCATTACTGATCCAGCGCACACCTTCAGATTTATCTAAACCCGCACGACGTGATTCCACGGTAATCTTGTCCGCCACAATAAAGCCTGAATAGAAACCCACACCAAACTGACCGATCAACTGGGCATCGGCTTTCTGGTCACCTGTCAGTTTAGACATAAAGTCTTTGGTACCTGATTTGGCAATGGTACCCAGATTTTCAATCGCTTCCTGTTCGCTTAGACCAATACCATTGTCGGAAATAGTGATGGTTTTATTTTCAGCATCCAAGCTGACTCGAACATGTAAGTCTGGATCATTTTCATAATATTCAGGATGATTGATTCCTTCAAAACGCAGTTTGTCACATGCGTCAGATGCGTTAGAAATAAGTTCACGCAGGAAAATTTCAGGATTTGAGTATAGGGAATGGGTGACGAGGTGCAGTAACTGAGCCACCTCAGCTTGGAAACTGTGTTTTTGTGCGCTTGTTTCGCTCATTCTTCACTCCTTTCATTTTTATATAGACGTGCTGATGCCTATATGAATGGAGTGAGTTGTTTAATTTTCAATAGTCTCTTGCATTTTTCCCGTAAAAATTTTCATCAATTAGAATGAGCCTTGCTGATAGACCCGGTCTAAATGCAAATCCAGTTGTTGCTGACGCATACGGTAAACTTGGGCCAGACAATCCACAGATTCCCTACATTGATCACGAAATTCTAGCCATTTCACCTGTTCTCTCTGGATCACAGAACGCGTTCCCATCGGTACCAGATGCCGAACAATATTGTAACTGGTGACCATTTTCACATCCGCATCATTCAAAGTACGATTCTGGCAAATAGTTTTTTCAGTTGGAGTTTGGGCCTTCTGGCAATCAAAACTAGCCGCATGAGCTTGCGTCATCCATGCTGCAAAGAAGATCAATCCACTTTTCATCAACCACTTCATTATTGATCTTCCTTTTCTCTTATTCTGTAATCAATTTATCGTTAAGTTATGCCGTTAACTGTATTTGATACTGAGCAGTACACTCAATTAAATCACGTTATAAATCGTTGTTATTTTGCAATAAAAAAGCCCTATCCGTAGATAAGGCTTTTGTAGAATTCTAAAACTTAGAATTTGTAGCTGTAACCGATCGTGTAAACCATTGGATCAATATCCAGATCAAACTTAGCACCACCAGCCGCTTCAGTTAAAGTCACTTCAGGACTAATTTGAGCATAACGTGCATCAAAGAATACACCCCAGTTTTTTGCATCCGCTGGTTGGTAGTTAAAGCCTACTTGACCAGCAAAGCCAAAGTCTTCTTTAACATCTTTTGCTACACCACTTTCATCCCAGGCAATAAATGCTGTGCCACCTACACCGATATATGGTGTAAAGCGAGTTGAGTTTTTAAAATGGTATTTCGCTGTAACAGTCGGAGGTAATTGCTTAATTTTAGCTACCTTAGCACCATCTAATAACACATCATGACCGATAGGTGCTGCTAGAAGCAATTCAGCAGAAATATTGTCATTAAAGAAATATTCTACAGATGGAGTAAATGCTAATTCATTATCCGCTTCAACGGTACCCAAGCCTGTTTTTGTATCTCCAGTTGGCGCTAATGCAGAAGCCCCCACTTTCACTTGCCACTCACCTGCCATTGCAGATGCTGAAAGACCCATTAATGCAATTAGAGCAACTTGCTTTAACATTTTAAATACCCCATTGGAAGAATCATTATTAAGAAAAATACACCTTAATTAATAATAAACATGGCTGAAATTAATATGCAATAGGTATTATAAAATCAAATTTTAATTATTATTTAAGTATTTGTAATTATTTAATATTTATTTTAATCTGACCAACCTGGTTGGATTATAAAACCAACCAAGTTAATCTGATTTTATTATTATTTATTCTAAGTAAATAAGTCGGAATTAATAATATTTATTTAGTTTAAAATGTATGAAATATCACACAATCAAAGTACCATTGCCGCAATCCAACCAAAAATCAGCAATGGAATGTTGTAGTGGATAAAGGTTGGAATCACACTGTCTTTCATATGGTCATGTTGACCATCCATATTCAGGCCAGAGGTTGGACCAAGGGTAGAATCCGACGCTGGAGAACCTGCATCACCCAAGGCTGCTGCAGTACCAATGATGGCAATGGTCGCTTCCGGACTAAAACCAAACTGGATACATAGCGGTACATAAATAATCGCCAGAATGGGCACAGTCGAGAAAGATGAACCAATGCCGAGTGTCACCAACAGACCAATCAACAACATCAGGAATGCTGCCAATGCCTTACTTTGACCAATCCACTCCACTGAAGCTTTCACCAGCTCAGGCACCTGATTGGTCGCATCAATTACGGCCGCAAAACCTTGTGCGGCAATCATGATAAAACCAACCAATGCCATCATACGCATACCGCTAATGATCACATCATCCGCTTCTTTCCATTTGAAAATACCGGCACAACTCAGGATCGCAACGCCGACCAGACCAGCCAGAATCATCGAATCGGAATAAAGCTGTACAGCCAACGTTGCCACAACTGCAATCACTGCCATCCAGATGGTGAACTTGGCAATTTGTGGTCGACCTGTATTCTGTTCTACACCTAGCTCTGCAGAAATACTCTGCTGCTGCTCGATAAGAACATCTTTGTAAATACGTGGCTTACGGTAGCTAATAAACATCGCAACCAGCAGACCAATGAACATACCAAACACAGGAATCGCCATAGCACCAGGAATCTGATCATTGCTGATCTGGAAACCATAGGCTTTACCAAAGGTATTGATGTTGTGGCCCAGAATGTCATTCAGGAAGATGGCACCAAAACCAACAGGCACTAACATATAGGTTCCCACCAGACCAAAGGTCAGCAGACAGGCTATCAGACGGCGATCCAGTTGCAGATGGTTAAATACCACTAGTAAAGGCGGAATCAGTACCGGAATAAAGGCGATATGAACAGGAATGACGTTTTGGGAGAAAACTGCAGCCAGCGCCACAGTAAAGAAGATCACGTATTTGACACGATTTTGTGCCTTGAGATCAGCCTCACCTTTCAAAGTACTGATCATTTTATAGGCCAAAAGATCTGGCAAACCAGAACGGGCAAGGGCGAGAGCAAAAGCACCTAAAATACCGTACGCCAGCGCGATTTTAGCGCCACCACCCAAGCCATTGTTAAATGCATCTAAAGTTCCCTGCAGGCCAAGACCTGCCGACAAACCACCAACCACTGCACCTATGACAAGGGCAAATACCACGGGGACGCGTGCCAGAGCGAGTCCGAACATGACTCCGATAGCAGCAAGAATAGCAAACATAATAAATCGGGAATGAGAGAAAAGGAGACATTTTATCAGAAAATAGAATAAAAATTCCCCTGCCTTTTTACCGCCGACAAATCGCGCTTATTTCTGTATTAAGCCTGTTGCTGGATAAACTCCCGGATATGCTGAGCAACCAGATCAGGCTGGCTCAAAATCGCCCAATGATTGGCATTGAGCACGACTTTTCTGAAATTTCGTACCCATTTCGGCAGTTCATCGACCAGTTCCGGACTGACAAAATTATCGTATTTCAACACAATCGCCTGTACCGGACAGATGGCATAACGCTCGCGCGGTTTCAGCAAACGTGGAATAAAATTAGCCCGATAGAGCTTGATGCCGTATTTACCATCCTTAACGATATTATGATTCAACGGCAGGTCATGTTTTCGTTCCAGCTGGTTTACTACCCGCCCCCAGCGTTCGGCATCAAAAAAGTTCCAGACGGCTGGTGCCAGACCTGGCAACTGGAATGCCACGATATACCAGGACTTACTTAATTGTTTAAAAAATCTTGATTTGTTCTGCTTGAATTGATTACGCATCCAGAAAGCCGCATGATCCAGACAAGGTCCTGAAATGGTAGTAAATGAAAGAATCCGGCCCTCAAAGCGAGGATCAGTCACCGATTCCCAGGACTGGATCGAACCCCAATCATGAGCAACCAGATGGAAAAGTCGCCCCGGAATAATGGCGTTGGTAATTTCTTCAAGATCCTTGCTCAGTCGTTCCAGACGGAAATCCGAAACACATTTTGGCACAGAGGACTCACCTGCCCCACGCACATCATAGGTCACAATAAAATAATCCTGTTCCAAATGATGGATCACATCCTTCCAAACTTCCTGATGATCCGGATAGCCATGTACCAAAACTAAAACAGGATTAGTGGTGATCCCAAAGGTTCGCACTGCAAGACGTTGCTGATCACTGGTCGCCACCCATTGTGTTTGTGTTTCCATCTGGTCTTCCCTTATTGTTATTGACCGTTTATTGTATAACTCAGCATGATTTATCAATGCCATCGCAATTTTGTTGTTCTAGTATGCATAGCTAGAGAAGAAAAAAGAATGTCAGTATGAGCCTATTACGTAAAATTCAAAGCCTGCCCCTGATTACCAAATTCATGCTGAATCATTATGCACCGTATCGCGGTGCCGGGATTGAAGTGGAGGATCTCGATTACGCCAATAATCACATTCGCGTGAAAATGCCACTCACCCGCAAAAACCGCAATGTGGTCGGGGTACATTTTGGCGGCAGCCTGTATTCGATGGTCGATCCATTCTTTATGTTGCTGCTCATGCATCATCTGGGATCGAAATATATCGTCTGGGACAAGGATGCTAGTATCTCATTTCTTTCCCCGGGACGCGGTACGGTGTATGCGGACATTCGTATTGCTGCCAACGAAGTCAAAACCATTATTGAACTGGCAGCAGATCATGCACCGGTGTACCGTAACTATACCGTCGACATTTATGATGATTCAGGTGCCCGGATCGCTGAAGTACATAAGACCGTCTATATCCGCCGCAAAAAACCTAAAGCCTTATTCAAAGGCAAAGCAAAATAAGATTAATCCACAAAATAAAAGCGCCTAATCAGGCGCTTTCATCATTGAATCTGAGACTGTTTATGTCTTAGCGACGACGATTGTTCTGTTCAATTGCTGCACCAGCACCACCACCGATTGCACCACCAATAGCTGCACCAGCATTACCACCGAAGATGCTCTTACCGACTGCAGAACCGACTGCACCGCCGACACCACTATAGGTTGCGTTACGGTTTGAACCGCCTTGGGCTTTACTACCGACGGCTGCACCAGCACCACCACCGACTGCGGCACCTACGCCACCGCCGACACTGTTACCGACGCCACCACCAACTGCGCCACCAAGTGCTGCTGCGCCAATACGTTGATCGCGAGAGGACATATTTTCACAACCTGCCAACATAAAGGTGGAGACAGTCACCGCAGCGATTACGCCTACTAACTTTTTCATGATCCAGTTCCCTGTTTGATGCCTTTAGTCTAAGAGTAACCGGAATTTAAGGAGTAAATCATAACAAGATGTTAATTCTTGAAACGTCACTACTTTATTTTGTAAATAGCGCATGATTGTTCATGCTTTCAGACTTATTCAGCTTCTTCCACGGTCAATAGATCACGGGTAGTTTCACCATTTTCAGTCATCACCGTATGTGTCACTTTGGCTTGATCCACTCCACTATGTTGCTTGAGTTGCAGTGTGCGTTTTACTGGCTCTGCTTGATCCTTTTTAAATTCTACGCCTTCAGCATCAATGGTCTTGGTTCGCTTGATGATTTCTCCATCCTGCTTCACGGTAGTATTCAGTTCAATTTTAGAGGTTGGAACAATCACACCACCTTTCTGAATCACCGGAATCGCCAGTTTCTTATCAGAGAACTGCCCGAGGTTGTCATCAAATACCACTTCTTTGGCAACAATGTCTTTTCCTTTGTTAGTGAATTCGAGAATGGTTGCTTCGACATGACGGATCGGCTTCTGCCCTTCAACACGACGTAGCACTTCGGTTTTGAGTACAGGCACAACGGCCTTGTCATCTACCACAATACTGTTGGGCATCGGTGCAGCAACGGCACTCAGACTGATTGAACCGGATAAAAGTGCAAAACCAGCAAAACGAGAAAAATTCATCACATCCCCTCTTAAAATTTATCAATGAATTCAATTGTTATCCTTTGACTATATGAAAATTCATTTGAATTTAAAAGGTTTAAAATTCTTTATTTACGGTTTTAAAGCCATAAAAAAAGCCACCCGAAGGTGGCTTTTTCTCGTTTAACTTAATCTAATTACAGACCGTTAAACTCATCGTTAAATGCTTGGCTCAGCGCTTGGTCTACATCAGAGAAGTTGTTATGCAGTTCAAATTCTGCAGCTTCTGCTTCCTGACGACGACGTTCTAAGTGGTAAGCCAGACCTGTACCCGCTGGGATCAGACGACCTACAACTACGTTTTCTTTCAGACCACGCAGATCATCTTCTTTACCTGTTACAGCCGCTTCAGTTAACACACGAGTTGTTTCCTGGAACGATGCAGCAGAGATGAACGAGTCAGTAGAAAGCGACGCTTTGGTGATACCCATCAACAGACGTTCAAACTTCGCAGGGAACTTGTTCTGAGCAAGCAGCGCTTGGTTCTCTTGAACCACGCGGATGTAATCCACTTGTTCGCCTTTGATGAAGCTAGAATCACCACCGTCGATGATTTCAACTTTACGCAGCATCTGACGTACGATTACTTCGATGTGTTTATCGTTGATTTTTACACCTTGCAGACGGTAAACGTCCTGAACTTCGTTCACAATGTAGTTAGTCAACGCCACTTCACCTTTCAGACGTAAGATGTCATGCGGGTTTTGTGGACCATCAGAAATGGTTTCACCACGGTTCACATGTTCGCCTTCGAACACGTTGATGGTACGCCATTTCGGAATCAGTTCTTCGTAAACTTCTGAACCATCATCCGGAGTGATGACCAGACGGTTCTTACCTTTGGTCTCTTTACCGAAGCTCACAATACCAGACACTTCTGCAAGAATCGCGTGTTCTTTCGGCTTACGTGCTTCGAACAAGTCAGCAACACGTGGCAGACCACCGGTAATATCACGAGTACGTGAAGATTCTTGTGGTACACGACCGATAACGTCACCCACACCAATAGTTTCGCCATCACGGACAGAAAGAATGGTGTTTTGTGGCAGGAAGTAGAACTGTTCACCGCCATCTACTGTGTCAAGCACAACAGCTGGACGTAAATCTTTACCAGACGCTGGACGCGAAGTTACAGGCAAGATTTCAACAGTAGTCATACCTGTTGCATCATCAGTTTTCGATGTTGCAGTTACACCATCAGCGATTTGGCTGAAGCGAACTTTACCAGCAACTTCTGTAACCAGTGGATGTGTATGCGGATCCCAAGTTGCAACGATACCGCCTGCTTCTACGCCTTCGCCATCCTTGATCAGGATAGATGCACCGTATGGCAGTTTGTAACGTTCGCGCTCACGACCGATCTCATCCGCGATACCGATTTCACCAGAACGAGAAACAGATACCAGGTGACCTTTGGCATGCTGTACAGTTTTTACGTTGTGGAAACGTACTGTACCTTTGTTACGAACTTGTACGCTGTTTGCAGCAGAAGTTCGGCTCGCAGCACCACCCACGTGGAAGGTACGCATGGTTAACTGTGTACCTGGTTCACCGATTGACTGAGCAGCCATTACACCGACAGATTCACCTGGGTTCACCAAGTGACCACGTGCAAGGTCACGACCGTAACATTTCGCACATACACCGAATGAAGATTCACAAGATACAACTGAACGTACCTTAACTTCGTCGACACCTTGCTCTTCCAGGAAGTTTGCAAGTTTTTCGTCGATTAATGTGTTACGAGGCAGAATAACGTCTTCTGTACCTGGTTTAACTACATCTTCAGCAAGCACACGACCCAGTACTCGAGTACCCAGGTTCTCGATCACGTCACCGCCTTGAATGAACGGAGTCATTACCAGACCAGCATGTGTACCACAATCTGGCTCAGTAATTACCAAGTCTTGTGCAACGTCTACCAGACGACGAGTCAGATAACCAGAGTTCGCAGTTTTCAGTGCTGTATCGGCCAAACCTTTACGCGCACCGTGGGTTGAAATGAAGTACTGAAGTACTGTCAAACCTTCACGGAAGTTCGCTTTAATTGGGGTTTCGATGATCGAACCGTCCGGTTTCGCCATCAGACCACGCATACCCGCCAACTGACGAATCTGTGCCGCACTACCACGGGCACCAGAGTCAGACATCATGTAGATGCTATTGAATGATTTCTGTTTCTCGTCTTCGCCCTGTTTGTTTTTCACAGTCACGTAAGACAAGTTGTCCATCATCGCTTTCGCAACCTGGTCGTTGGTACGCGCCCAGATATCGACAACTTTGTTATAGCGTTCACCGGCAGTTACGAAACCTTGTTCGAACTGTTGTTCAATCTCACGTACTTCAGCTTCTGCTTTACCAATAATCGCTTGTTTTTGCGGTGGAATCAGCATGTCTTCCATACCAACCGAAACGCCTGAACGAGTCGCTTGACGGAAGCCCAGGTACATCAATTGGTCAGCGAAGATAACAGTGTCTTTCAGACCTAATTTACGGTAGCAAGAGTTGATGATTTTAGAGATGTTCTTTTTAGTCATCTCAACGTTGATTTGTTGGAAATCCATACCTTCTGGTACAACTTCCCAAAGCAAGCAACGACCCGGAGTTGTGTCAACAATAATAGTTTGTTGTTCACGGTTACCGTTTTCATCAATTACAGTTTGGTGTACACGTGCTTTAACGCGAGCGTGTAAATCAACCTGACCAGTTGCAAGCGCACGGTTTACTTCGTCAGTATCCGCGAACACCATGCCTTCACCTTTGGCATTGATTGCATCACGAGTGATGTAATACAAGCCCAAGACAACGTCCTGAGAAGGTACGATGATTGGCTCACCGTTCGCTGGAGACAAGATGTTGTTAGTCGACATCATTAACGCACGAGCTTCTAACTGAGCTTCAAGTGTTAATGGTACGTGTACCGCCATTTGGTCACCGTCGAAGTCGGCGTTGAACGCAGCACATACGAGTGGGTGAAGACGGATCGCTTTACCTTCGATCAGAATAGGTTCGAATGCTTGCAGACCTAGACGGTGAAGTGTCGGCGCACGGTTCAGCATCACTGGATGCTGACGGATCACAGATGCTAGTACGTCCCAAACTTCCGGAGTCTCGCGCTCAACCATTTTCTTCGCAGCTTTAATGGTTGTTGCCTGACCTGAAGCTTGCAGTTTCGCAAAGATGAATGGCTTGAACAGTTCAAGTGCCATTTTCTTAGGAAGACCACATTGGTGCAAACGAAGGCTTGGACCTACGGTAATTACCGAACGGCCTGAGTAGTCAACACGTTTACCCAGCAAGTTCTGACGGAAACGACCTTGTTTACCTTTGATCATGTCTGCCAAAGATTTCAGAGGACGTTTGTTCGAACCAGTAATTGCACGACCACGACGACCGTTATCCAGCAATGCATCCACAGACTCTTGCAGCATACGTTTTTCGTTACGTACGATAATGTCTGGAGCAGCCAGGTCAAGAAGACGTTTCAGACGGTTGTTACGGTTGATCACACGACGGTAAAGGTCGTTCAAATCAGAAGTCGCGAAACGGCCGCCTTCAAGAGGTACCAACGGACGAAGATCTGGTGGAAGTACTGGCAGTACATTCATCACCATCCATTCTGGCTTGTTGTTCGACTCTTTGAATGCTTCCATCAACTTCAGACGTTTAGACGCTTTTTTCAGCTTGGTTTCTGAAGTTGTGTTTGGAATTTCTTCACGCAGACGTGCGATTTCAGCTTCAAGATCGATGTCTTTTAACAGATCCTGAACTGCTTCTGCACCCATTTTCGCAGTGAATTCGTCACCGTGTTCTTCTAACGCATTGAAGTATTCTTCATCGTTCAGAAGTTGGTATTTCTCGAATGGAGTCATACCTGGGTCAGTTACCACATAAGATTCGAAGTACAGTACGCGTTCGATATCACGTAGTGTCATATCAAGTAACAAACCGATACGGCTTGGTAATGATTTCAGGAACCAGATGTGTGCAACTGGAGAAGCCAGCTCGATGTGACCCATACGTTCACGACGAACTTTCGCAGTTGTTACTTCAACGCCACATTTTTCACAAATGACGCCTTTGTATTTCATACGCTTGTATTTACCACACAAGCATTCGTAATCTTTTACTGGACCAAAGATTTTGGCACAGAACAAACCGTCACGCTCTGGCTTGAACGTACGGTAGTTGATTGTCTCTGGCTTTTTAACTTCACCGTGAGACCATGACTTAATCATTTCTGGTGACGCAAGACCAATACGGATGCGATCAAACTCTACAGGAGCATGACCGTCGGAATCCGTCTTTTTGCGCATGATATCGAGCAAGTCTTTCAATTTTTTTCTCCGTGTGTCGAGGAGATTTTCACTTCCCGACTGGGTCACAAATATTGTTTTTTAACTGAAATTTGGGAATCTCGAAATCCCCCTAAATCCCTCTTTAAAAAAGGGGGACTTTCTCCTCTCTTTAAGAAAGAGGGGCCGGGGGAGATTACTTAGTCACCATTTTTCAGTTCAATGTTGATACCTAAAGAACGGATCTCTTTGGTCAATACGTTGAACGATTCAGGCATACCTGGGTCCATGTAATGGTTACCATCTACAATGTTCTTATAGATACGGGTACGACCTTCAACGTCATCCGACTTCACAGTAAGCATTTCTTGAAGGGTATATGCTGCACCGTATGCTTCCAGTGCCCATACTTCCATCTCACCGAAACGCTGACCACCGAATTGAGCTTTACCACCCAGCGGTTGTTGCGTTACTAGAGAGTAAGAACCAGTAGAACGCGCATGCATCTTGTCGTCAACCAAGTGGTTCAGTTTCAGCATGTACATGTAACCTACAGTTACAGGACGGTCGAAACGTTCACCAGTACGGCCATCATACAGTACTGTTTGACCAGTACGTGACAGTCCGCCAAGTTCTAACAACTCTTTGATTTGTGATTCTTCTGCACCGTCGAATACAGGCGTTGCCAGAGGAACACCTTTACGCAGATTACCCGCCAGTGCCAAGATTTCATCATCAGTCAGGCTATCAAGATCTTCTTGTTTGCCACCAACCTTGTTGTAAATCTTGTCTAGGAAGTCACGCAGTTCAGCGATTTGGCGCTGTTCTTTCAGCATCTTGTCGATTTGATCGCCAAGACCTTTTGCAGCCATACCCAAGTGAGTTTCCAGAATCTGACCCACATTCATACGTGATGGTACACCCAGCGGGTTAAGTACGACATCAACTGGAACACCGTTAGCGTCGTGTGGCATGTCTTCTACAGGCAGGATGTTAGATACCACACCCTTGTTACCGTGACGACCCGCCATCTTATCACCAGGCTGGATGCGACGTTTAACAGCTAAGTAAACTTTAACAACTTTCAGAACACCAGTCGTCAGTTCATCACCAGTAGAAAGTTTGCGTTTCTTCTCAGCAAATTTCTCGTCGATCTCTTGGCTCTTCTCTTTCAGGAAGACCTGGATCTGTGTCAAACGTTCAGCAATTGCTTCGTCTGCAGGCTGGATATCAAGAAGATCAACAAGTTCCAGACCAGACAGTACTTCTTCAGTCAGCTTGTCGCCGCGTTTAGTTGTACCACCACCGTTAGATTCTTGACCTTTCAGCAAGCGGACAATACGTTCACGTGCAGCTTCTTCGAAGATTTTGAACTCTTCTTTCAAGTCTTTACGGTAAGCATCAAGCTGAGCTTTTTCAATTGCTTGAGCACGTTCGTCTTTTTCAAGACCATCACGTGTAAACACTTGAACGTCGATGACTGTACCTTTAGTACCTGATGGAACGCGTAAAGAAGAATCTTTCACGTCAGCTGCTTTTTCACCGAAGATTGCACGAAGCAGTTTTTCTTCAGGAGTCAGCTGAGTTTCACCTTTAGGCGTTACTTTACCAACCAGGATGTCACCCGCTGTTACTTCAGCACCGATGTAAACGATACCTGATTCGTCCAGTTTAGAAAGCGCAGCTTCACCCACGTTCGGGATATCGGCAGTGATTTCTTCAGCACCCAGTTTCGTATCACGTGCAACACATGACAGTTCCTGGATGTGGATCGAAGTCAGACGGTCTTCTTGTAGAACACGCTCAGAAAGCAAGATCGAGTCTTCGTAGTTGTAACCGTTCCAAGTCATGAACGCTACGCGCATGTTTTGACCCAGTGCCAGCTCACCGCCATCAGTAGATGGACCATCAGCCAGAACGTCACCACGACCTACTTGATCACCCAGTTTCACTAGAACTTTCTGGTTGATACAGGTGTTCTGGTTAGAACGTGTGTATTTGATCAGGTTGTAGATATCTACACCTGCTTCACCCGCAACCATTTCGTCTTCATTGACACGAATCACGACACGAGAAGCATCAACATATTCGATACGACCACCACGTTTCGCAAGCACACACACACCAGAGTCACGTGCTACGTTTGCTTCCATACCCGTACCAACAAGCGGCTTGTCAGCGATCAGGGTAGGAACAGCCTGACGTTGCATGTTTGAACCCATCAATGCACGGTTCGCGTCATCGTGTTCAAGGAACGGAATCAGCGATGCTGCTACAGATACAACCTGCTGAGCAGATACATCCATGTGGGTTACTTTTTCTGGTGGAATACGTACGAATTCACCTTGGTAACGTACAGATACGAATTCTTCAGTCAGGTTACCGTCTTTATCTACAGCAGAGTCGGCCTGTGCAATTACAGTGCCTACTTCTTCAATTGCAGACAGGTATTCAACTTCGTCAGTTACACGGCCATCAACCACTTTACGGTATGGAGTTTCCAGGAAACCGAAGTTGTTACATTTCGCGTAAACAGACAGCGAGTTGATCAAACCAATGTTTGGACCTTCAGGTGTTTCAATTGGACATACACGACCGTAGTGAGTTTGGTGTACGTCACGTACTTCGAAGCCCGCACGTTCACGAGTCAAACCACCAGGCCCAAGCGCTGATACACGACGTTTGTGTGTAATTTCAGACAATGGGTTGTTTTGGTCCATGAACTGAGACAACTGGCTTGAACCAAAGAATTCTTTGATTGCAGCAGCCACTGGCTTCGCGTTGATCAGGTCTTGCGGAGACAGGTTGTCAGTTTCAGCTTGAGACAGACGCTCTTTAACCGCACGTTCTACGCGAACCAGACCTACACGGAATTGGTTCTCAGTCATTTCACCTACAGAACGTACGCGACGGTTACCCAAGTGGTCGATATCATCGACTTCACCTTTACCGTTACGGATCTCTACTAATGTTTTAAGAACATCAGTGATATCTTCATTCGACAGGATGCCTTCAACTTCGCGAGACTTCTGGTCAGTACCCACTTCGTAAGGACGACCCAGACGACGGTTGAACTTCATACGGCCGACTGGAGATAGGTCATAACGCTCAGAAGAGAAGAACAGGTTGTTGAACAGGTTCTCAGCAGCTTCCTTTGTAGGTGGCTCACCTGGACGCATGACTTTGTAGATTTCTACAAGTGCTTCTTCACGATCTTTAGTCAGGTCAGCACGTAATGTGTCAGCAATGAACGGACCGCGGTCGATGTCATTGGTGAACAGGATATTGAACTGTTTTACGCCGCCTTCAGCGATTTTCACCATGATTTCATGGCTAAGCACAGTGTTCGCAGAGATTACTTCGCCATCTTTCAGCGCGATGTCTTCAGCAGTGATACGTTCGTACAGGTACTCATCTGGTACAGACAGTTTCTCAAGGCCTGCCGCTTCCATTTGACGTACATGACGTGCGTTGATACGTTTACCCTGTTCAACAATGACTTTGCCATCTTTGTCAGCAATGTCGAATTGTGCCATCTCGCCACGCAGGCGTTCTGGAATAAGATCAATCTGGTAGCTGCCCATGTCCAGGTAAACAGGAACTTTCTCGTAGAACATGTCGAGAATTTGTTCGTTGTTGTAACCCAGCGCACGAAGAACAACAGTCGCAAGAAGTTTACGACGACGGTCAATACGTACGTATACAAGGTCTTTAGCATCGAATTCGAAGTCTAACCATGAACCACGGTAAGGGATGATACGTGCTGAATAAAGCACTTTACCACTTGAGTGAGTCTTACCTTTATCGTGGTCGAAGAATACGCCTGGTGAACGGTGTAACTGAGATACGATGACACGTTCAGTACCGTTGATCACAAAAGTACCGTTCTCAGTCATCAAAGGCATTTCGCCCATGTAGACTTCTTGTTCACGTACGTCTTTAATTGATTTAGTTTCGCGATCTTTCAGGATCAGGCGAATTTTCACACGCATTGGCGCTGCATAAGTTGAGCCACGAAGGATACATTCGCGTACATCAAACTCAGGCTTACCAAGACTATACTCAACAAATTCTAAAGCAGCATTGCCAGAATAACTTTCAATAGGAAAAACTGAACGAAATGCGGCTTGGAGACCGATATCTTCGCGGTTTTTTGGTGATTTGCCATCTTGTAAGAAGGTTCTGTACGAGTCGACTTGGATCGCGAGCAAGTACGGAACATCCATTACGCTAGGCAATTTACCAAAATTCTTACGGATCCGTTTCTTTTCGGTATATGAGTATGCCATCTGGAGTCCTCGGAAAGTGTAAACTGAACCCGCCTGCAGAACGGGTTCAGAAGGAATTACGCAGGCCGATATGGCCACCACTCTTTACAAATGCTGCAATTTTTAGTGGTATTAAAACGCTTAACAATATTTTTTACTGAAAAATATTGGTAAGCGTTTGATCATTTATGTTTGTTTTTAATTTGTATGAATTTATATCATGCAAACAAAAATCGAGCCGATTATTGTAACGCAAAAAGGCTGATGACCCAAGAGCCATCAGCCAATTTTTGGAACCGATTATAAAAAAACCGGCTCCTTTAAGAAATTACTTAAGTGTAACTGTAGCACCAGCTTCTTCAAGTTTCTTCTTAAGTTCTTCGCCTTCTTCTTTAGAAACGCCTTCTTTAAGAACTGAAGGAGCGCTTTCAACAAGATCTTTCGCTTCTTTAAGACCAAGGCCAGTAGCTTCACGAACTGCTTTAATTACAGCAACTTTGTTACCACCGAAAGAAGTCAACTCAACGTTGAATTCTGATTGTTCTTCAGCAGCAGCAGCGCCAGCGCCTGGAGCAGCAGCAACAGCTACAGCAGCAGCAGATACGTTGAATTTTTCTTCAAAAGCAGAGATCAGTTCAACAAGTTCAAGAACAGTTTTTTCTGCAACTGCGTTTAGGATTTCTTCGTTAGTTAAAGCCATGAGAATAACTCCAAATGGAAATTGAATGGTGTGGAAATAAGTTTAAGCTTAAGCTGCTTCTGACTCGTTTTTCTCTTTGAGTGCTGTAAGCAAGCGACCCAGTTTCGAAATAGGAGCTTGAAGAACGTTTGCAAGCATAGTAAGCGCTTTTTCTTGGTTCGGAAGGTTTGCGATCACGCTAACTTCAGCACCTTTGTAAAGCTTGCCGTCAAATGCAGCAGCTTTAAGCTCAAATGCTTTGTTAGTTTTAGCAAATTCTTCGAACAAACGAGCAGCAGCACCCATGTCGTCTTCAGAAGTTGAGAAGCCTAAGATTGTTGGGCCAACAAGGTCGTCATTCAAGATAGTGAATTGAGTATCTTGAAGAGCACGTTTAGCCAGAGTGTTACGCACGATACGTGTGTGAACACCTAGTTTACGAGCTTCAACACGTAGAGCAGTTAATTGCTCAACTGTTAAACCTTGGTAGTCAGCAACAACAGCAGAGAACGCTTTAGAAGCAACTTCACTTACTTCTGCAACGATCTGTTTTTTGCCTTCGATAAGAAGAGCCATTGTAAAACCTCCTAACGGTGATTTATGCATTCAAAGGAATGCACTCCCAATTCGTAAATCCATCACTGGACTTACACGCGGAGGAGGAAGTAAATCACACCACCGCGTCTACGCAGGCTGGGTTATTAAGAGAGAAGCATAAAACTCCCCTCGCCTGAGGTCTTTGACGCTGATAAATTCTCATTTATCAATTCAAAGTCTGCCTGAGGGGCGGTCAGCAAAGCATGCTTTGCCGACCCGCAAGACGAGAAGCTATGCTTCGAGTGAAGCTATTTCTCTTCTTGCGTAAGTTTTAAAGCAGCGCTTTAAAACTTACTCAGGGCTTTAAAATTCTTTTTTAATCTTTCGATTAAGCAGAAACGTTGTTTACGTCGATAGTCAGACCTGGGCCCATAGTAGAGCTCAGAGTGATTTTCTTGATATAAACACCTTTAGAAGTCGCAGGTTTTGCTTTCTTCAGGTCAGCTACAAGAGCTTCAACGTTTGAACGAACAGCTTCAGCAGTGAAACCTACTTGACCGATCGCAGCGTGGATAATACCCGCTTTGTCTACACGGTAACGTGCTTGACCAGCTTTTGCATTTTTAACTGCAGTAGCAACGTCAGGAGTTACAGTACCCACTTTAGGGTTTGGCATTAAGCCACGTGGACCAAGGATAGTACCCAGTTTACCAACAACGCGCATTGCATCAGGAGCAGCAATAACTACGTCGAAGTCCAGGTTTCCGCCTTGGATGCTTTCAGCAAGATCGTCGAAACCAACAACATCTGCACCAGCTTCTTTCGCAGCTTCAGCAGCAGCGCCTTGAGCGAATACAGCTACACGTACAGTTTTACCAGTACCTGCAGGAAGAGTAGTCGCACCACGAACAACCTGGTCAGATTTACGAGGGTCAACGCCTAGGTTAACCGCGATATCCAAAGATTCTTTGAATTTCGCAGCTGGAAGGCTGTTAAGAACTTGTACTGCTTCTTCCAAAGAGTAAACTTTGTTTGCTTCTACAGCAGCAGCAATGGCTTTTTGACGTTTAGTTAACTTTGCCATGTCTTATAGCTCCACTTCCAAGCCCATAGAACGTGCAGAACCAGCGATGGTACGAACACGCGCGTCTAAATCAGCACCAGTCAAGTCTGGTTCTTTAGTAGTCGCGATTTCTTCTAACTGAGCACGAGTCAACTTACCAACTTTAGTTTTGTTAGGTACAGCTGAACCTTTTTGGATACCAGCAGCTTTCTTAAGAAGAATAGCAGCAGGTGGAGTTTTCATGATGAATGTGAACGACTTGTCGTTGTACACAGTGATCACGACTGGGATTGGCAGACCTGGTTCAACTTTCTGAGTTGCAGCGTTGAACTCTTTACAGAACGCCATGATGTTAACACCACGTTGACCCAATGCAGGACCAATAGGTGGAGATGGATTCGCTTTACCAGCTGGAACTTGCAGCTTGATATAGCCGTCAATCTTCTTAGCCATTTCAAATTACCTCTGGGTACAAACGCCGCTAGGCTCCCCAATGATTTCCAAGTAACGAGACACCGTTACAACAACAATGCCCGATTCTCAAAGAAATCGAGCGTTTCCCACCAATCCAGATTAAATTGTTTTTTCGACTTGGCGAAATTCCAATTCAACCTGAGTTGGACGGTTAAATACATTAATAGTCAGCGTTAAGCGTGACTTATCGTACTGAACTTCTTCCACCACACCTTTAAAGTCTGTGAATGGACCGTCAATAACGAGTAATTCTTCGCCTGGCTCAAACATTGTCTTAGGACGAGGTGCTTCACCAGTATTGCGTACACGTGCAAGAATCGCGTCAGCTTCTTTTTGCGTAATTGGGGCAGGTTTTTCTGCTGTACCACCAATGAAACCAAGCACTTTTGGACATTCTTTCACAATGTGCCAAGTTTCGTCGTTCATTTCCATTTCGACTAATACATAGCCTGGGAAGAACTTACGCTCTGATTTACGTTTCTTACCATCCTTCATTTCTACCACTTCTTCGGTAGGAACAAGGACTTCACCAAACTTATCGGCTACAGCGCTACGCTGGATTCGATCATTAAGCGAACGCATCACTTGTTTTTCATAGCCTGAGTAGGCATGAATAATGTACCAACGTTTCATAGCTCTCTTACCCGATAATAAACTTCATTAACCAGCCTAAGACATAGTCAAAGCACCATAAGACAATGGCTGCAATAATAACTACCAGAAGAACCTGCCATGAAGTGGTCACGGTTTCCTGTTTAGTAGGCCAGGTCACACGACGAAGCTCGATTCGTGCATCTTTCAGCAGTCGAACAAAGCCTTTGCCTTGATGGGTGGCGTATAATAAACCTAAAGCGCCTACGATACAAGCTAAAATCACCCCAACACGAACCCAGATATCATTCGCTGGTGCCCAATATGCTGGCAAATATTGATTTACCATCAGTGCACCGCCCAATAAAATCAAGGCGATAACCCATAGAATGACATCTAATGGAGAACCAGTTTTTACATCTACAGGATTATTTCTTTGAGGAATTGCCGCGCCGCTTGTAGCGTCACGTGTTTTATCATTCGACATTTTTTTACTCGTCGTAGGTTTCGCGACTTATTATATGACCAGAATTGCCGACATCAAGCATCTTAAGAAAAAAAGATGGCAGGTCAGGAGGGACTCGAACCCCCAACATTCGGTTTTGGAGACCGACGCTCTACCAATTGAACTACTGACCTTCAAAAAAAGACAGACTGGAGCCGAGGCTCCAGTCATTATCTTACACTATATTATGCAGTAACGCGAGATACTACACCAGCACCAACTGTACGACCACCTTCACGGATCGCGAAGCGTAAGCCAGCGTCCATTGCGATTGGGTGGATCAGTTCTACTGACATTTCAACGTTGTCACCTGGCATTACCATTTCAACGCCTTCTTTCAACTGGATCGCACCAGTTACATCAGTTGTACGGAAGTAGAACTGTGGACGGTAACCATTCAGGAATGGAGTGTGACGGCCACCTTCGTCTTTAGACAGTACGTATACTTCTGCGTCGAATTTAGTGTGCGGTTTGATTGTACCTGGT
>NZ_JPQO01000202.1 GCF_000773685.1 Acinetobacter sp. HR7
CAACTGAGCTACATCCACCATTGCCTTGGTTCTTAAAATCAAGCGACCAAATGGCGCGCCTGACAGGATTCGAACCTGTGACCATCCGCTTAGAAGGCGGATGCTCTATCCAACTGAGCTACAAGCGCTTTACTGATGATTTACATCATCTGCCTTGAAGAATTGGTCGGAGCAGTAGGATTCGAACCTACGACCCCCTGGTCCCAAACCAGGTGCACTACCAGGCTGTGCTATGCTCCGATTCATCTCAGCTTTCGCATCAAGCTATTCGCTTGGTACGGTGTGCATTCTAGGCGTGACGCCCTGAGACGTCAACACCTATATTTAAAAAAAATCAAAAAAACGCTTCAAACGTATATTTATCAAGCATTTCAGCTATTTTTTAAACAAATTTTAACGTTTTAGATTGGCACTAAAGTCCAGCATGCGATCCAATGGTAATTTCGCCCGTCCTGCTAAAGCTGGATCGACATGAATTTCCTGATCACCCTGCTGTAAGATATGCAAAATGCCATCCAGTTCATTCATGGCCATCCATGGACAGTGTGCACAAGAGCGACAAGTCGCCCCTTCCCCAGCAGTTGGCGCTTCAATCAGAATCTTGTTTGGAACTGCCTGCTGCATCTTGTAGAAAATACCACGGTCCGTCGCCACGATCAGACGTTCATGTGGCAAAGTTTGGGCCGCTTTAATGAGTTGAGATGTACTACCTACAGCATCAGCAATTTCAACTACTGATTCTGGTGATTCCGGGTGTACCAATACGGCTGCATCTGGATACAGGGCTTTCATGTTGGCGATCCCGCGAGAACGAAATTCTTCATGTACGATACATGCGCCATCCCAAAGCAGCATATCTGCACCAGTTTTCTTTTGAATATAACGACCTAGGTGCTGGTCTGGTGCCCAGATAATTTTCTCGCCCAGACTATCCAAATGTTCAACAATTTCAACAGCACAGCTTGAAGTCACCACCCAGTCTGCACGAGCCTTCACAGCTGCCGAAGTATTGGCATACACTACCACGGTATGGTCAGGATGCTCATCACAGAACTTGGTAAACTCATCTACTGGACAACCGAGATCTAATGAACAGGTCGCTTCCAAGGTTGGCATTAATACCGTTTTATTTGGTGACAGGATTTTTGAGGTTTCCCCCATGAATTTCACACCAGCGACCACCAAAGTTGATGCCGGATGATCGCGACCAAAACGTGCCATTTCCAATGAATCGGATACACAACCACCAGTTAACTCTGCTAATTCCTGTACTTCAGGATCACAATAATAATGGGCTACCAATACCGCATCGCGTTTCTTTAGCTCCGCCTGAATCTGTGCAAACTTTTCCTGTTTGGCCTGTTCACTTAACTGATGCTCTTTCGGCTCGCCCAAGCGTTCTAAATGCGCCTGCACGATTGATTTAGCTTCATTGGCTATCAGTTTGGTCGCATCATTCATAATAACGTCTTCTCTTTCCTATATGTTCGCTGGCCTGCGAACATCTACCCTACATCAATATCTGGCCAACTCTGGCAATGCGCTATTTTTGACCAGTTAGTAAAAAATAAAAAGTATAAAAAAAGCCCCCCATACGGAGGCTTTTCATCAATCAGCATTATGAGCGATAGTCCGCATTGATTCGGACATAATCATAAGACAGGTCACAGGTATAGACCGTGTCTTTTGCCTCACCTCGTCCCAGGTCAACACGAATGGTCATTTCTGGCTGAGCCATCACGCGTGCACCCGCTTCTTCCGTGTAGTCGGCTGCTGCACCACCATCCTTACAGATTTGTACATCATCTAACCAAACCTGAATTTTTGCAACGTCTAAGTTTGGTACGCCGGCATAACCAATCGCAGCCAGGATACGACCCCAGTTTGGATCAGAAGCGAAAATTGCAGTTTTTACCAGTGGAGAATGGGCAATGCTATAAGCAATATCACAACATTCCTGGGTATTGGCACCGCCTTCAACTGCAACGGTAATAAATTTAGTTGCACCCTCACCATCACGCACGATCAGTTGTGCCAGACGTTTCATCACCCGGGTTAACACGTCTAGTACAGTTGCGTAGCGTGGATCATCTTGTGACGTGATCTCAGCACCACCTGCCTGACCAGTTGCAATGAAAATACAGGAGTCATTGGTTGAAGTATCACCATCAATGGTAATACGGTTAAATGACACATTGACTGCAGTCGACAGCAGTTGCTGTACCAGTTCACGGCTAATTGGCACATCGGTCGCCACATAGCTCAGCATGGTCGCCATGTTGGGACGAATCATGCCGGCACCTTTGGAAATACCGGTCATGGTATAGGTAATGCCATCCAGTATGAACTGCTCAGATGCACCCTTTGGTGTGGTGTCTGTGGTCATAATACCAGTGGCTGCATCTACCCAAGCATCATCACGCAATGAGTCTAACGCAGGCTGCAAACCACTGAGCAGACGATCCATCGGTAATTGCTCACCGATCACACCGGTTGAGAATGGCAGCACTTCAGTATTTTTTACGCCAGCCAGTTCAGCCAGTTTGGCACAAGTGGCTTCGGCATTCGCCATCCCTGTAGGACCGGTACCGGCATTGGCATTACCAGTATTGATGACCAGGTAACGCGGGTTACCTGCTTTTAAATGTGCTTTAGAAACATGCACAGGTGCCGCGCAGAACGCATTCTGGGTAAATACACCTGCAACATTGGAGCCTGCAGCCAGTTCGAATATCACCAGGTCGCGTCGGTTCTGATAGCGCACATACGCTTCTGCCGAACCAATTCTAATGCCTTTGACCACATGCATCTGTGGCATAGATACGTCACCAACTGCCATTTTTAAATGTCCAATATTGAAGTTTCAGAAAAATACAGCTTAGTTGATCTTCATCAAAAAATCGAGCCAAAGCCTGATAGACATTCAGTTTTCTTATGGTTTTTCACAATAAAAAACCAGCCATAACGACTGGTTTTCTTTCAACCCACAAAAACAAGTGAAACTTAGTTTTGTGCCAATTGTGCTGCTTCGTTCAATAATGCCTGTTTTGCCTGCTGCTGACTGGTCGCAGACAGTGCCGGATTAGACGCGACGATACGATCAGCGTTGGCAGCATTGGCTGCTGCAATCGCCTGTGTTTGCAGGACGATTGGGCGGTTTGGATTGGCAAAGGTATAACGGATACCGGTACGTGGGCTTTCCACTGTTACCTGACCATTCGCATCCACCTGAACTGGCGCAGTCGTTGGACCAACGGCCTGTTTCACTTTATCTACAGTTGTTTCTGAAGCTGCAAAAGTTAAAGTCGGGATTGCCAAAGCTGCAATCATGAACGGTTTTAATAATGTTTTCATTGTCTGTCCGCTTTTCAATATCCAATGAGCAACTAAATAACACTTAACGTGTTTTTCTGCAAATCGAAAAATGTTTTTGAAAGAATTTTTCACATAAAAAAATCAGAGCCCGAAAGCTCTGATTTTTTTCTAACGGTTAAATTTTACCGTGACACTGTTTGTATTTCAGGCCTGAACCACATGGACAAGGTGAATTACGGCTTGCAGGTGCTTCAAATACGGGGGCAACTGGCGTTGCATTGGCATTTTGCTGGGTAGTGTCCTCTTCTTCATCTGCCAGCAGGCTGTCAAACTCCTGATGAGATAACTGGATACGCATTGCTTCAGCTTGCGCCTGCTGCTGCGCTTCCATCTCAGCCAGCTCTTCAGCAGTTGGCACATGGATACGCGACAGATCCATAACTACATCGGATTTGATTACGCCCAGCATATTCACAAACAGGTTGAAGGCTTCTTTCTTGTATTCCTGTTCCGGGTTCTTCTGTGCATAACCGCGTAGGTGGATACCCTGACGTAAATAATCCATCGCCGCCAGATGCTCTTTCCAGTGGCGATCAAGTGAATTCAACAGGAAGTGACGTTCCAGCGTTGCCGCAGATTCAGCACCCATCTGTTCACGACGTTCGCGGTAGCGCTCAATCGCAGAATCGGTAATCCGTTCAATCAGACCTTCTTCATCCAGACGGCGATCTTCTTCCAGCCATTGGTTGATTGGCAGATCAATGTTCAGATCTTCATGCAGTGCAGCTTCTAGACCATCAATATCCCACTGGTCGTGAATCGATTCAGGTGGAATGTAGTTCGCGATCATGCCCTTCATCACATCACGGATCATTTCTTCGATGTAATCCTGCAGCGATTCTGCAGCCAGAATTTCGTCACGTTGCGTATAGATGATCTTACGCTGTTCGTTATTCACGTCATCGTATTTCAACAGGTTCTTACGGATGTCAAAGTTACGTGCTTCCACCTTACGCTGTGCATTTTCGATTGAGCGAGACACCATCTTGTGTTCAATCGCCTCATCTTCTTTCAAGCCCATCGCGCGCATCATCGATACAATACGGTCACCCGCGAAGATACGCATCAAGTCATCTTCAAGCGACAGGTAGAAACGTGACACACCCGGGTCACCCTGACGGCCGGCACGACCACGTAATTGGTTATCAATACGGCGTGATTCGTGACGTTCAGAACCGATAATATGCAGACCACCAGAAGCCAATACTGCTTCGTGATTTGCTTCCCATTCTGATTTCAGACGTTCTTCATCTTCAGGAGTCGGGTTTTCAATTTTTGCCAGTTTGGCTTTCCAGTTACCGCCGAGCAGAATGTCAGTACCACGACCCGCCATGTTAGTGGCAATCGTTACCGCACCTGGCGCACCCGCCTGGGCAATAATGTCTGCTTCACGTTCGTGCTGTTTTGCGTTCAGGACTTCGTGAGCAATACCGGCTTCTTTCAGTTTCTCTGACAGGATTTCCGATGCTTCAATGGTTGCGGTACCAATCAGAATCGGTGCAACACCTTCGTCCTGAATACGTTTGATTTCCTGAATAATCGCGTTGTATTTACCTTCACGATTCAGGTAAATCAGGTCATTCTGGTCATTACGGATCATTGGACGATGCGTTGGAATGATTACCACGTCCAGACCGTAAATTTCTTTCATTTCCGCTGCTTCAGTATCAGCCGTACCGGTCATACCCGACAACTTTTTGTAAAGACGGAAATAGTTCTGGAAAGTTGTCGTTGCAAGTGTCTGGTTTTCTGGCTGGATTTCCAGACCTTCTTTCGCTTCAACTGCCTGGTGCAGACCTTCAGACCAGCGACGGCCCGGCATAGTACGACCGGTGTTCTCATCAACGATGATCACTTCGCCTTCATGCACAATGTAGTGCACGTTGCGCTGATACAGGTAATGCGCACGAATTGCTGCAGTGACGTGATGCACCAGATTCAGGTTTGATGCTGAGTACAGACTCTCACCTTCTGCCAGCAGACCCATCTGAATCAGTTCATTTTCAATGAATTCGAAACCAACTTCAGTGATTTCAACAGAACGTTGTTTTTCATCGATCCAGAAATGACCGCCATCTGGCACTTTTTCTTCTTTCTGCGCATGCAGTTTTGGCGGAATGTTATTGATCAGCGTATATAGCTGAGATGAATCTTCACTTTGACCAGAGATAATCAGTGGTGTACGCGCTTCATCGATCAGGATCGAGTCGACCTCATCGATAATGGCATAAGTCAGACCACGCTGTTTTTTCTCTGCCAGCGAGAACACCATGTTGTCACGCAGATAGTCGAAGCCAAATTCGTTATTGGTACCGTAAGTGATATCCGCTTTGTAGGCTTCGGCTTTTTCCATCGGGTTTTGCATGGAGTAAATAATACCGATGCTTAAACCCAGGAATTCGAACAGTGGACGGTTTAACTCGGCGTCACGCTGTGCCAAGTAATCGTTCACAGTAATGACATGCACACCCTGCCCGCTCAAGGCATTCAGGTAACAGGCCAAGGTCCCCATCAGGGTTTTACCTTCACCGGTACGCATCTCGGCAATCTTGCCTTCATGCAGGGTAATACCACCGATCAACTGTACATCGTAGTGACGCATTCCCATGACACGCTTTGCCGCTTCACGGCAGACTGCAAACGCTTCAGGAAGTAATTTATCCAGGCTTTCGCCCTTATTATATCTTTGTTTGAATTCTTCAGTTTTTGCAGATAAGTCTGCATCGCTTAGGGCTGATATCGTCGGCTCGAGCGCATTAATCTTATCCACGATTTTACGCATACGTTTGAGTTCGCGCTCATTTTTTGTACCGAAGATTCCTCCGATCAGACTTGCCAACATGAATAGACTCTCTAAATCTTGCTTGTCAATTGAATATGTTCTTAGTCGTTTATTATGGTGCTAGAAATTTGAACTACAAGGGTTTTAGCAAAAAAACCTGATCCCTGCTTCCAGCCCGAGGACTTAAGGCAAGCTAATGTAACAAATTTTAAGCATGCAATATAGTGAAATAGAAAGTTGTTTGGTTCAAAAACGGATAGATGGATTTTACCCATTTAGCACTTTTACTCATAAGCAAAGCCAAAAACACTATTTTTAATCATAAAAAAACTAGTTCATATTAGGTTCATCGAAACCAATAACAGAACATTTGAGGCAAATAACATGGCTTTACGTTTAGGCGATACCGCACCAAACTTCGAACAACAATCTAGCGAAGGCTTAATTAATTTTTATGAGTTCTTAGGCGACAGCTGGGGCATCCTGTTCTCGCATCCAGCGGACTATACCCCGGTATGTACCACTGAACTGGGCTTTACTGCAAAACTGAAAGATGAGTTTGCAAAACGTGGCGTCAAAGCAATCGCACTTTCAGTCGATGACGTAGAGTCACATCACGGCTGGATTAAAGACATTAATGAAACCCAAAATACAACGGTGAACTTCCCGATCATCGCGGATCAAGATCGTAAAGTCTCTACGCTGTATGACTTCATTCACCCGAATGCCAGCGAAACTTTAACTGTCCGTTCTCTGGTGATCATTGATCCAAACAAGAAAGTACGTCTGATCATCACTTATCCAGCATCTACAGGCCGTAATTTCCATGAAATTCTGCGTGTCGTGGATTCATTGCAACTGACCGACAACCATAAAGTGGCAACCCCAGCGAACTGGCAGCATGGTGATGATGTCGTGATCGTGCCTTCACTCAAAGATGAGGAAGAAATCAAACAACGCTTCCCTAAAGGCTATAAGGCAGTCACTCCTTATCTACGTCTGACTCCACAGCCTGAGCAAAATTAAAAGGACTCCTTTTTAATTTTGCGCAAGGCAAACGAAGTGCGTAGTCTATAAAGGAGACACTATTCTATCCTTTTAAAATATTAGACCTTTTGCGAAAGTATAGTTTTATCTAATTTTTGAATTGGCTAAAACCTCATTAAATATAGCTTTCGACTGCTTAAAATTTGACTAACGCAAGAAGTCTATTAAAAAAGCTGTAAGTCACTCTCCACCATGAAAATGAGGATCGTCATTCATAAACCATCATTTTCATGTCTTGTTTGAACCCCATTTACGAGCCGGGTTTTCGAACATTCCCCAAAGCCTGTCTTCGGACAGGCTTTTTCTTTATTAAGATTTTGCTTCTGTTTAAGATAAGCATCAAAACTAAAATTTAGATCATGATGAAAAATTATTATTCGCTGCTTCTTGTAGCTACTCTTGCCTTATCTGGCTGTATGACGACACCAGCTTTACCTGAACATCAACGCCCACAGCATTGGGGACAGACTTTACATGCAGCACATAATTTCTATCAGATCAGTGATGAACTGTATCGAAGTGAACAGCCTAGCCATGAACTCAAGCCTTTATTAAAGCAGCATGACATTGCTGTGGTGATTAACCTGCGTTCACGTGACAAAGATTCCGAAATACTTGCGAATGAAAATTTAAAACTCCGACATATACCGATTCATACCTGGGCGATCGACCGGGTAGATTTATTGAAAGTCATGCAGGAAATTCAGCAGGCCCGACAGAACAATGAAAAAGTGCTGTTGCACTGTTATCACGGTTCAGACCGTACTGGCGCCAGCGTGGCGATGTACCGGATTATTTTCCAGAACTGGGCAATAGAAGATGCAGTACGGGAAATGAAGCATGGTGGCTATGGCTTTCACAGCATCTGGCGCAATATTGAAAATTTATTTAGCCCTGAAAATGTAAAATGGATCCGGGAGCAACTCTCGAATCCATCTACACATCTTTCAGGGAATGAAAAGCATTAGCGCTTATCCAGCGGCACCCACTCATTCACCCAAGCCGATTTCATGTTCAGACTGGCATCAGAGGCGATTTTCTTACGTAAGGTATCTGCAGCTTCACGGTCTTTAGATGGACCAACCATGATACGGACCCCTTTCGAAGTTGGACTCTTGGTGACTTTGTAGCCTTTGGCACGCAGTTTCGCAGCAATTGCATCGGCATTGGCTTCATTGGCTGCCAGTGCCACCTGTACCATCCACTGCTTATGGCTCTCACCTTCCAATAACTTACGAGCTTTTTCAGCTTCAGCCTTTTTCTTGGCTTCTTCAGCCTTGTGCTTTTCTTCGGCCTTACGTTTTTCCTCAGCAGCTTTGCGTTCAGCTTCTTTCTTTTCAGCCGCTTTACGCTCTTCTGCTTTACGTTTCTCTTCAGCAGCTTTGCGCTCGGCTTCTTTCTTCTCGGCTGCTTTGCGTTCTTCAGCCTTGCGTTTTTCTTCAGCAGCCTTACGTTCAGCTTCTTTCTTGGCAGCGTCATGCTGCTGGGTCAGATTAGACTGGGTGTGGTTCTGCTGTTCTAACTTTTTTTGAGCCGCCGCTTTATCCTCAGCTAAACGTTTCTGTTTAGTCTGTTCATCTTCCACCAGTTCTGGCGGAATATTATCGGAACTTTGCTGGGCCATACGATGGGCATTGAGTGCTGCATATTCTTCAGCGGCTTTGCGTGCAGCATCGGCTTCTGCCTGTTGCTGCATCGCCAGGAATTCTGCGGCACGCGCTTCCTGTTCAGCCACCGCTTTTTCACGGTCACGGCGCTGCTGTTCCAGTAAACGTTTTTCAGTTTCGACATCAACGGTCAGAGAGCTTGGGGTTGTTACCTCACGGCTTTCGACCTGAGCCACCTCTTCTTGGGGAGTTACGCGGTGATGGTCCAGTTCGGCTTTGCCTTTTAGAAGTAATGCTGCCAATAACACACCACCTCCTAATAGAACAACGCCTCCCATCCAGCGTTGCGTGTTATTCATTGACATTCTTGCAAATACTCCCATACCGCTTCTAATGTATGAAATGAGCCACATACCAAAATCAGCTGATTATTATTGATCTCATCCAGTGCTGATCTAAAAGCGAATTTAACATTGTCGTAAATTTCTATCGATTGCCCGTTCAGTGCCTCAGTCAAAACTGATAACTCTGCCGCACGTGGCACGGATAACGGTGCAATTTTCCACAACTCTACCGTGTCTTTCAATAACCCGACAACAGAATTTATATCTTTATCGCCCAGCATTGAGAAAACACAAACGACTTCGGAAATTTGTGAATGTTGTTTTAAATATTGGCGCAATTGTCGCAGCAGGAATTCCACCCCATGCGGGTTATGTCCTGCATCGAAAATCACGGTTTTATTTTCAATTTCGCGAACTTCAAAACGGCCAGGCAATTTAGCAATTTGAATACCTTTAGCAATGGCTTCCTGGCTGACTTCCAGCCCACTGAGCAAAACTGCCGCAACAGCGGTTGAAATGTTATCCAGAGCCAGCGAACCTGTCGGCAGCTTTAGCGTTGTACCGGAAGATGCAAACGCCCAAGACTTGCCATCTTCGAAGGCTTCATAAAAATAGTCACGATTTAAGGCGTACAGCTGTGCCTGACATTCAGCTGCCTTGTCTAAAATCGCTTGAGGAATCTGTTGTTGTCCGCCAAAAATCACCGGAATATTCGGACGGATAATGCCTGCTTTTTCAAAGGCAATTTTTTCGATGGTGTCACCGAGCCAGTCGGTATGATCCAGACCGATATTGGTAATAACCGCGACATCTGGATTGACCACATTGACCACATCCAGACGGCCACCTAAGCCCACTTCCAGCACCCAGACATCGCAATGTTCATTTTTGAAAATCACGAAGGCTGCCAGCGTGGTCGCCTCAAAGAACGACAGGCTCAAACTACATTCGCGGCGAGCCTGATCGACTTCAACAAAAGCATCTATCAGCAATTGATCTTCCACTTCAATGCCACATAGCTTGACGCGTTCATTAAAGCGGTACACGTGTGGAGATTGATAGAGTCCAACCTTAAAGCCTTGCGCATTTAAAATCGCGGCCAAGGTCGTCGTTGTAGAACCTTTACCATTGGTTCCAGCCACCGTCAGCACTTTGGCTGCAGGATTGGTCACACCGAGCTTTTCAGCCACCGGAATGACCCGTTCCAAGCCTAAATCAATCCCTGTAACGTGAACATGGCTCCAATAATCGAGCCATGTATCCAAAGAATCTGTTGCTAAAGGTGCTGCTGTTGTGTTCAAGGCAAATTCATCAATTTGGTGACAATACGATAGACTGTATCACGTAATGCATGACGGTGAACGATCTGATCGATTACGCCATGATCAAGCAAATATTCTGCACGCTGGAACGGTTCATCCAGTTTTTCACGTACGGTCTGTTCGATCACGCGTTTACCTGCAAAGCCAATCATTGCCTTTGGTTCAGCCAGATGCACATCACCCAGCATCGCCAGCGATGCAGTCACACCGCCATAGACTGGATGGGTTAAGACTACGATATATGGCAGGCCAGCTTCTTTCAGACGCTGGATCGCTGCTGAAGTACGCGCCATCTGCATCAGAGACAACATGCCTTCCTGCATACGTGCTCCACCAGACGCTGCGAAACAGATTAATGGTTGTTGCAATTCGATGGCACGTTCAGCCGCTTGCACGAAACGGTCACCGACCACTGTGCCCATTGAACCGCCCATAAAGTCGAATTCAAATGCAGTTGCAATCATCGGAACGCCTTTGAGCAGACCTTGCATCACGACTAGGGCTTCAGTTTCACCTGTTTTCTTCTGCGCTTCTGCCATACGCTCTGGGTAAGGCTTGCTGTCGACAAATTTCAGCGGATCTTTAGCCTTGAATTCCTGACCCAGTTCATGCTGTACCTGGTCAAAGAACCAGTTCAGACGGTCACGCGCCTTCATTTTCAGATGTTCATCACACTGCGGACAAACATAGGCATTAAATGACATCGCGGTACGTGTTACCAAGGCATGACATTCTGGACACTCAATGGTCGGTTCGGTAAAAGTGGCCTTAAGCGCGGTTTGCTCATCGGGTACATGAATGCCGGGAACGGTACGCTCCGTCCATGGGGTCGATGGGCTCAGAATTTTGCCTGATTTCACTGGTTGACTCATACTAACTCATCGAGCGCTGCTCGAAGCTCCTTGACTTTATTCACCGTTGCTTGAACGGCTTGTTCTGGCGCGAGCGCTGCAAACTGCTTCACAAACGCACTTCCTACAATGACTGCATCGGCAGCAACACCCATCGCTTTCGCAGATGCAGCATCGCTGATACCAAAACCAACGCCTACAGGAACATCAGTCACCGCTTTAATCTTCTGAATGCGGGCTGCAGCTTCAGACACATCCAAAGTTGCTGCACCAGTCACGCCTTTCAGCGATACGTAGTAAATAAAGCCGCTGGCCTGTTTCACTACATGCTGAATACGTTCATCAGTCGAAGTCGGTGCCAGCAGGAAAATCTGATCCATGTCATATTTTTGCAATACGGTTTTCAGACTATCTGCTTCTTCAGGTGGCAAATCCACCAGAAGCACGCCATCGACCCCACATTCATGGGCATAAGCGACAAATTTTTCATAGCCAATCACTTCAACCGGGTTTAAATAACCCATGAGAACCACTGGAGTTTCGCTATCTTTCTGGCGAAACTCTTTCACCATTTCCAGGGCATTCAGCGTATTGGTCCCACCTGCAAGTGCGCGTTCCGCAGCAAGTGCAATCACGGGACCATCCGCCATTGGATCTGAAAATGGCAAGCCTAGCTCAATCACATCGACACCGGCATCCACCATTTGGTGTAACAGAGGTACCGTCACCTCTGGATGCGGGTCACCAGCCATGACATAAGAAACTAAAGCTTTACGCTGTTGAGATTTAAGTTGTCCAAATCGTGTGGCTAAACGTGACATAGGGTTGAGCTTTCCTTAACGTGTTTTCAAACTTGAGGCGTTGACTATGTAGAAATACAAGACTCCGCATTGTAACGCTATTTTTTGTTCATTGAACAGTACACAGCATGCGGTATTGCATTTCATTTCCTGCGCGAAGATTTCAGAACAACCCGAAAGACAGTATTTACGAATATTTTGATTTTTTTCTCAATGATCAAAGATGACTAATTTTCGGATTCTGTAAAATGTTGAATATTTAGATAAACTTATATTTATCGGTAAAAACTCAATAAAATTATGGGTGTTAGCGCATTGATTTAAAGTTTTCTGAAATTGCAAAACCTGCTTTATACTACTCGCACTTTTTTACTTTTCTATCTCCTATGCAGACTGATTCCGAAGCTACAGTGCAGGCACGGGCCATTGCACTGTTGCCGCTTATTGTATTTTTAACCATCTTTTTAGGTAGCGGGATTTACCACACCATGATCGGAACCGAGTTCGCGTTCTATCAGGTGAAAGCACCCGTTGCCGCCCTGCCTGCGATTATCTTGGCTGCATTAGTGTATCGCGGCAAACTCAACCAGAGTATTGAAGAATTTCTAAAAGGTGCCAGCCACCCCAACCTGATTCTGATGTTCATGGTGTTTATGTTAGCCGGTGCCTTTGCCAGTGTCAGCAGTGCTATCGGCAGTGTCGATGCCACCGTGCAAATGGGCCTGTCGGTGATTTCACCACAGTTCGTATTGCCAATGCTGTTTGTCATTTCCGCATTTATTGCGACGGCAATGGGAACTTCGATGGGTACCATCGCGGCCTGTGCACCGATTGCCTTTGGCTTTGCCCAAGCGACCGATATTGCGGTGATTCATGCGATTGGTGCAGTCGTTGGCGGTGCCATGTTCGGAGATAACCTGTCGATGATTTCGGACACCACCATTGCTGCAACCAGTAGCCAGAAAGTTCAACTGAAAGACAAATTCCGCGTCAATGTCTGGATTGCCGTACCCGCATCCATCATCACCGTACTGATTTATATTCTGCACACCACTTCAGCAGGTGCTATTGAACATAAAGATTTTAATTGGCTGTTAGTGCTGCCTTATATCGCAGTTTTTGTCCTGGCTTTTAGCCGCCTGCATGTACTCGCGGTACTGACCATCGGCGTACTACTGTCCGGTTTGTTTGGCCTGTTTGCTATTCCTGATTTTGATCTGCTGAAACTCAATACATCTATTTACGACGGTTTTGTCGGCATGTTTGAGGTGGCTTTGCTGTCGATGTTCCTGGGTGGTTTATCGGCAATCATGCAACGTGAAGGTGGTTTGCGCTGGTTGATTGAACGCATCTATGCCCTGACCCGTCTATTTAAAGTTGGCCGTCAGCGTGCCGGTGAAATCGGTATTAGCTTCCTGGTGATTGTCTCGAACCTGTTTGTCGCGAATAATACTGTGGCGATCATCCTGTCTGGGGATATGGCGCGTGAAGTGGCCAAAGAATATGGTGTTGATCCGAAACGTTCTGCTGCATTGATGGATATTTTTTCCTGTGTAGTGCAGGGCCTGATTCCCTACGGAGCGCAGCTATTGCTAGCTTGCTCAATTGCCAAACTGTCTCCAGTCGAGCTGATTGGCGGCGTGTATTACTGCTGGATTCTGGCGATTTTTGCGATCCTCGCGATTGCCTTTAGATTTCCAAAATTAAAAGCTAATGCTTAAACAGTAAAAGTAAAAAATCAGCGGTCCTTAGGGGTCGCTTTTTATTTTGGTTTTTCTTCTTCAATTTTCAGTTGTTTTCGTGCTTGGAGTAATGTTTGCCCAGTTGCCGCTTTATAAGCACGTGCTAATGCCGATTGATCAGAATAATCCAGCTGTTGGGCAATTTCGGTCAGGCTAAATCCTTGCTGTAATAATATCTCACAACGTTTAATCCGTTCCTGTTCCAGCAATTTTTTAAAGGAACTGCCCTCTTCATTCAAATACCGCTGTAAACTCCGGGAAGACATCAGGAGCTGCTGCGCCAGCTGTTCAATTTTAATTGCACGGTGTTCAATCCGTAGCTGCTCAGCAATAATCTTGCTCGCCTGCTGCAAAGTGGATTCGGTAGGAGGTTTTGCAGCAATGGCTTCTTCGGCCTGGCGCACCAGTAGCTGTAATAACATCGGATCCGCCTGTTCGGATTTTAGTTGTAAATCCTGCAGGTCCAGTTCAAAACCATAATAGTCTTGAGAGAAACGTACTTCTGTCCCAAAGAACTTCTGATAATGTAGTTGCGCCATCAATGGCGCATGTGCCAAACGGACACAACGTAATAAGAGCGGGTGATCTTGCAGGATATAACGCCCCAGTTGCACCATCGCCGCCATAGTCAGTTCATTTAACAGCTGATATTTGTCCTGCATATAGGCCCAATACAGTTCAATGCTATGTTCATGCTGTTTCAACTGCAGTGGCACAAATTCACCACCATCCACCACTAGACGCTGAAAGCGCATGATATAGTCAATCATTTCCGCAACACTGCTGCTTTTCGAGGCCATATAACCCAGCACCCCAAAATGCTCAGGGCGAATCGATTGGACGATTTCAAAAATCAGTTGCGGACACTGCAGATGGGCTTGGGTTCGTTCAATCACGGTATTTAGCAGTTCTAGCGGGACTTCAGCATCAAAAGGCTGGCCAATCAGCTTACTGAGTGGAACTTGCAGATCATGTAGAAAATCGGCCTGTAGCGGCTCAATCCCCAGGCTACGTAAATGCGTGGCCCAGAGCTGGATATAGCCATTGGATATTTTTATTTCCTGCATATGTGCTTCTGACCGCCCGCTGCAATTTGACAAGTTTTATTTTCATTTGGCGTAAAATGTATAAAAAATGGCAACAACTGTCAAAACAAATCGCGTCCCTCAGGACATACTGTCAGCATCGACATCAACAAAAATGAAAAAAGATGAATGCACCATTAAAAACTTCTGTACAGCCGGTGGTTCGCACCAATCTTGATTTTAAGCTTGATGAAATTCCCCGCTTCTGGTTTGGCGGCGATCCATACCTGACCCGTATGTTTGATGCGCTCAGCCTGACTTTCCCGGATGGTGAACGCTATTTTATTCAAAGCGTGCGTATGTTTCGTGACAAGATTACCGATCCAGACCTGCAACGTCGTGTGGCTGATTTTATCCGTCAGGAAGCCCAACACGGCATCGCCCATGAAAAAATGAATCAGGTCATGAAACAGCAAGGTATGCCAGTTGACCAGTTTATTCGGCGTTTAAACAAGATTTTTAACTTCGAACTGGAAAAACGTTCACCCCAATATAATATTGCCATGACCGCAGCCGCTGAACATATGACAGCACTAATGGCAGAAACCTTTTATGGCCATAAAGACACCTTGAAAGACGCGCATCCTTATGTACGTGCCCTGTTTGCCTGGCATGCGATTGAGGAAATGGAACACCGTGATGTGGCTTTCGATGTGATGAAACAGGTGGGTGAAGTGCCGGAAAATCTGCGCAAATTCACGCTGGCATGGACCAGTGCTTTGATGATCGGCTTTACCATCTACCGGGCCAATGTCATGTTGAAACATGATGGATTTAATCTGCGCCAGCTGCTACAAATGAATATCCGTGGTCTGCCATGGTTCTTTGGCAAAAAAGGTACCCTGACCCGCATGGGCAAACAGTATACAGACTGGTTTAAGAAGGATTTCCATCCGAGCCAGCATCCAGTCATTGCCCAATATGATGTCTGGGTCAAAACCTTGGCTGAAACGGGTGATCCAATTCAGGCCGGTGAAGCGTTCTGGCAAGCCGCTAAAAACTAAAACTTGATTTTCCAAAATAAAAAAGCCTTCAATCGAAGGCTTTTTTATTCACTAGTATGTCCTGTCCCGTCCTGAAATAAGT
>NZ_JPQO01000203.1 GCF_000773685.1 Acinetobacter sp. HR7
AAGTGGGGACTAAATTAAGGCTTATAGGATCGCTTGGTAAGGCTGTGTTAGCCGGATGCTTAAGTAGTACAAGCACGACAACGTTTAGGATCAGAACCTTTAAATGCGCTATTTTCTTTACTTAGCCAAGCCTGGTTTGAAGAATCTCAGCAGCAATACTCAAACTTTCACGGTCTGAGTGTGTGCGCTGTTGATGGTGTTGTTTGGTCTATGCCTTATACAGATGAGAATTTTGCACACTTTGGTTCATCTAAAGGAAAAACTGCTGATGCTCCTTATCCACAAGTGAGAGCAACCTGCTTAGTAAATACCGCGACCCATGAAATTATAGATGCTCAAATAGGCAGTATGGATCAAGGTGAACTCACACTGGCAAGCCAATTATCTCCTTGTTCACACAGTATTACCCTATTTGATCGAGCCTATTTCTCTGCAGATTTTCTCATCGGGTGGCAAAAACGTGCAGAAGAAAGTCATTGGCTTATGCGTGCAAAAGATAATTTACGGTATGAGATTGTGGAGCGTAATTCGCAACATGACTTTCATATTAGAATGCCGATATCAACAAGAGCTAAAAAACTTAATCCAGCCTTAGGAGATTATTGGGAAGCACGTCTCATTGAGGTTGAGCAGGCAGGTAAGATTAGACGTTATATCACTTCACTAATAGATTCAAAGAGATATCCATTATTAGCTTTAGCAAAACTCTATGCCCAGCGTTGGGAAATAGAAATGTGTTACCGAGAAATCAAGAGTAACTTACAGGAAGGGAAGCATTTAAGGAGTAAACAACCTACCTTGATTTATCAAGAGTTATGGGGAGTCTTTATTGCCTATAATATTCTAAGAAGACAAATGAAATATATGGCTCAACGTGCAAAAGTCAGTCCTTTGAGAATGAGCTTTCATATTACCTCTATTGCTATCCTTAACCTATTGAAGTTTGATTCTTTGGCTTCCGCAGGCAATTTGCCTAAACATCTAGAAAGTTTAATGGAAAAATCTAAAAGGTATGTTTTACCGAAAAAAAGAAGTAGAAACTACCCACGAGTTGTGAAAGGGAAACCACAGAAATACCCAAAAAAATGCCAGTCAATCTCTTAACTGACTGGCA
>NZ_JPQO01000204.1 GCF_000773685.1 Acinetobacter sp. HR7
CAATTGCGAGTTGAAAAAGTCTAATGATTCTATGAATACACCTAACTTTTTCAACTAACTACAAATGTGTCGCACTTGGGATTTGAATCTGCGAAAATAAAAAATCCCCGCCGAAGCGAGGATTTTTTGATCGAAGTATTTAAGAATTAAACACGTTCGATAATGGTCGCGATACCTTGACCCAGACCAATACACATGGTCGCAAGACCGATTTGAGTATCTTGCTGCTCCATTACATTTAGCAGGGTAGTCGTGATACGTGCACCAGAACAACCCAATGGGTGACCCAACGCAATCGCACCACCGTTCAGGTTTACGATGTCCTGTTTCTCGTACAAACCTAAGCCTTTCAGTACAGACAGACCTTGTGCAGCGAATGCTTCGTTTAGCTCAACGGTCTGCATGTCTTCAATTTTCAGGCCAGCACGTTTCAGCGCTTTCTGAGTTGCTGGTACAGGACCATAACCCATGATCGCAGCGTCACAGCCTGCAACCGCCATAGAACGGATCACTGCACGTGGTTTTAGACCAAGCGCCTGAGCACGTTCAGCAGACATCAGCAGCATTGCAGATGCACCGTCAGACAGCGCAGAAGAAGTCGCAGCAGTTACCGAACCACCTTTAGGGTCGAATACTGGTTTCAGTGCTTTGAACGCTTCCAGGTTCGCATCTGGACGGATTACTTCGTCGATGTCGCACAGTTTTCTAAAGCCGTTCGCATCATGACCTTCGATCCCGATGATTTCGTTCTTGAAACGGCCTTCCTGAGTTGCAGCCCAAGCACGGCGGTGAGATTCAACACCGAACGCATCTTGTTCTTCACGGGTAATGCCATTCATGCGACCTAACATTTCAGCAGTTAAGCCCATCATGTTAGATGCTTTTGCATAGTGTTTAGATGCTTCTGGGTTCAGGTCGATGCCGTGCATCATGCCAACGTGACCCATGTGTTCTACACCACCGATGATGAAGATATCACCCTGGCCAGTTGCGATTTGCGCAGCTGCGGTGTGGATTGCCTGCATAGAAGAACCACACAGACGGTTTACCGTTTGACCTGCAACAGTTTTAGGAAGATCCGCCAGCAACGCGATGTTACGCGCGATGTTCATGCCTTGTTCAAGCGTCTGGTTGACACAACCCCAGATCACGTCTTCAACTTCGTTGACATCGAATTGGTTACGAGCAACCAGCGCACGTACCAGTTCAGCAGAAAGGCTGTCAGCACGTACATTGCGGAACATACCATTTTTGGATTTACCCATTGCTGAACGTACGCCATCAACGATGACAACGTCACGTGGATTTAAAGTAGCCATTCACGTTGCTCCTTAACCGTAGAATTTTTTATTGTTAGCAGCCATGTCGCGCAGAGATTGCGGCGCTTCATAAGCTTTCCCTAAATGTGCGTACTTGTCGCAAAGCGCAACGTACTCAGCTACACCAGTTTGGTCGATGTAACGGCATGGGCCACCACGGAATGGAGGGAAGCCTACACCCATGATCATTGCCATGTCTGCTTCAGCAGGTGTTGCAACGATGTTGTCTTCCAGACAACGAACAGTTTCGTTACAGAATGCCAGCATCATGCGGTCAATGATCTCTTGCGGATCGAATTCACGTTTTTCAGCGGTTGCAACAGAAGCCACAAGTTCGTAAGCAGTTGGGTCAACCTGTTTCGCTTTCTTGCCTTTCTTGTCCAGTTCGTACTTGTAGAAACCAACGTCGTTTTTCTGACCTAGACGTTTGTTTTCGTACATCACCTGGATTGAACCTTTGAAGTCTGGCTTCATACGGTCCGGGAAGCCTTCCGCCATGACTTCTGCACCGTGAACGCCAGTGTCGATACCAACCACGTCCATCAGGTAAGCAGGGCCCATAGGCCAGCCGAATTTTTCCATCACTTTGTCAACTTGCTGGAAGTCAGCACCGTCTTTCAGTAACAGGTCAAATGCACCGAAGTAAGGGAACAGTACACGGTTTACCAGGAAGCCCGGACAGTCATTCACCACGATTGGTGTTTTACCCATTTTCTGGGCAAGAACAACGGTAGTCGCGATTGCTTCAGGAGAAGTTTTTTCACCGCGGATGACTTCTACCAGTGGCATCATGTGTACCGGGTTGAAGAAGTGCATACCCACGAAGTTCTCAGGACGCTCCAGGTTTTCAGCCAGACGTGTGATTGAGATGGTAGACGTGTTAGAAGCAATGATCGTATTTTCACGCACTTTCGCTTCAGTTTCTTTCAGTACGATGCCTTTCACTTTCGGGTTTTCAGTAACCGCTTCAATCACGATGTCGACTTCTTTAAACTCGTCATAGCTTAAAGTCGGACGGATGCGCGCCAGCGTTTCACCCATTTGTGCCGGTTTCATCTTCTTGCGTTCAACCTGCTTGGTCAGCAATTTGTTCGCTTCAGACATACCTAAGGCCAGTTGCGGGTTGCCGATGTCTTTCATGATGATTGGGGTGCCTTTGCTTGCCGCCTGGTAAGCAATACCGCCACCCATGATACCCGCGCCTAGAACAGCTGCTTGATTGACAGGGTGAGCACCTTTCTCATATTTCTTCGAAGTTTTCTTCACCACCTGATCGTTCAGGAACAGGCCGATCAATGCACCCGCTTGAGGTGTTACCGCAGCTTTTGCAAAGCCTTGTGCTTCTGCTTTCAATGCTTCGTTACGTGGAAGGCTTGCACCTGCCTGTAAAGAATCCAGCATTAATTTTGGCGCAGGGTATTGAGCAGGGTTTGCTTTCGCAAGAACCGCACCTTTTGCCGTATTGAACGCCATCATTTGCTCAAGCATGCTCAGTTTTACAGGATCAAGTTTTTCCTGACGTTTTGCTTTCCAGTCCAGACGACCTTCAATGGCTTGTTTTACCAGGTCAATGGCAGCTTCTTGCAGTTTGTCTGCAGCTACCACTGCATCTACAGCACCGTCTTTCAGTGCAGCAGCTGGCTTTTTAGGGTTCGCCATTGCCATCCATTCAACGGCATTGTCGATACCAATCACACGGCTTAAACGAACTGTACCGCCGAAACCAGGGAAGATACCCAGTTTGATTTCTGGAAGGCCAACCTGTGCCTGTTCTGACATCACACGGTAGTCACACACTAAGCACATTTCGAAGCCGCCGCCCAATGCCATACCATTGATTGCAGCAACTTTAGGAATATCTAAATCTTCAAAAGAGTTGAAAATGTCGTGAACAGGCAGTGCCCATTCCACAATAGCTTGTTCGCCTTGTGCAAAGTTTTCACCAAACTCTGTGATATCTGCACCCACGATAAATGTCGATTTACCTGAAGTGACAATTAAACCTTTGATGTCTGCGTTTGATTTCACCGCTTCAATCGCAGCTTTGAAATCTTCAATTGTTGCACGGTTAAATTTGTTGACCGACTCACCTTGTAAGTCAAAGCGGAATTCTGCAATTCCGTCCGAAAGCATTTGGACGGTAATGGCATTGCCAGCGTGGATCATGCCTGATCTCCTTTATTCTGGAGGACTTCTAAGTTGATGTTTTGAAGCTTGTACGCGTATCCTGCGCACTTTTTTGCCTCGCTAATCTTACGATAACTATATCTAAAAAGAACATAACAAGTTGTATCAAGCCGTGACGCAAGGGTCATCTATTTTTGAAGGGTTGAGACAAGGTTTTATGTGTCTTTTTAAAGCGGCTGAGTTCACTTATAAGTGAAGGTTTTGTTTCAGCTTGATTTTTTTATCGGGACTCAAGCTTATATTGGGCGAAGCAGCAGTATTTCAAGCCAAAAAAACTTTACTTTTTCTGTCAAAAAGGTCAATTGCAGACTAGAGGGACTGATCTGTAAGCAATCCATATTTGGCTGTGCCGATGGAGAGCATCGCCCATTTTTTCACATTTGCTATAATGCCGGCCTTTGAAAATATGTAAATCAATTCAGGAACATCATCCTGAAAGTTTAGGTAATTTTATGATCAAGTGGCTTATATTGGCGATATTTGTCATATCTGCCTTATATATTCAGCAACGGGGTAAGGTACGTCATACGTTTTACCGCCAGTTTTTCGACCATTCCACGATCCTGGCACCGATTAATTTTTTGATGTACCTGTTTTCCAGAGTACCCAACCAGCCTTATATCGACACCCAGCATTTCAAGGATCTGAAAGTTCTGGATGAAAACTGGGAAATGATTCGGGATGAAGCCAAAGCCTTATATGCCCAAGGTGGGATCAAGGCCTCCAGCAGTTATGATGATTTGGGCTTTAACTCTTTCTTTAAAACCGGCTGGAAGCGTTTTTACCTGAAATGGTATGACTCGGCACATCCTTCTGCGATGGAACTCTGCCCAAAAACGACAGCATTGTTAAAGACTCTGCCAACCATTAAAGCTGCCATGTTTACCGAACTGGCACCGGATAGCCGTCTGGTACGACACCGTGATCCGTATGCCGGTTCGTTGCGTTATCACCTGGGACTGATGACTCCAAATGATGACCGCTGCTTTATTGATGTCGATGGTCAGAAATATTCCTGGCGTGATGGCGAAAGTGTGGTGTTTGATGAAACCTACATCCACTATGCCGAAAACAAGACCGACCAGAACCGGATCATTTTCTTTGCCGATGTCGAACGCCCATTAAAGACCCGCTGGATGGAACGTTTTAACCACTGGTTTGGCAAGAACGTGATGACGGCTGCGAGTTCACCAAATGAAGCGGGGGATCAGACAGGCGGCCTGAACAAGGTCTTTGGTTATGTGTATCAGATCCGCATCAAAGCCAAAGCACTGAAGAAGAAAAACCGCACGCTGTACTATTTCCTGAAATGGTTCCTGATGTGGGGTATTTTCTTCCTGATCTTTATCCGGCCTTATGTGTTTCATTAAGTCACTGAAAAACGCGCTGTGGCGCGTTTTTTTATGCCAGAATCAACAGTAAAAGTAACTGAAATCAGGTATAAGTTTCAGTTGCACTGCAACACATGAGGGGGGTGTATGCAGAAGTTTCGTTCCAAGAAAGACTGGTGGATTGTCGCCTTTATTGTCTGTATGTCAGGACTGTTATTGCAGTTATTACTGGTGATGCAGGCCAAAGGCACATTAGAACAGTATCCGCTACATTCTACGGTGTATATGCTGACTATTGCGGTGCTGTGGTGGCCTTTGCTCAGCACACGTTACATTGTTGAAAATGGCATCCTAACTGTTCGCAGTGTGTGGCTGAAATGGCAGATTCCATTGTCCAGTATCCAGCAGATCCAGCCGACTGATCTGTCCAGTATCGCCCCGGCTTTGTCTTTAAAGCGTCTAAAAATTGACTATGAAGAAAATGGGGTAAAGAAATTTATTCTGGTTTCTCCTAAAGATCAGGCGGCCTTTATTCAGGCAGTTCAACCTAAAGCCTAATCTTGAGAATTCTACCTCTGGTGATTTGGCTGGACTGAAAATTTAACTTGCAGGCTGAATCACCAGCTGACCATCGACACAGTCCAGGTTTAAAGTGAGCTGGTCTGGCTGATTCAAGAAATAGATCGCCAGAATTGGCTCCAGTTCAGTGCGCATTTTACGGCCCAGATGACGGGCACCATAGCGAATGTCATGACCCTGATAGAAATAGGCTTTGGCTGCATCGGTCAGGATCACTGTGCGTTTCTGGTGCTGCAGGCGTTTATTCAGTTTTTCCAGTTCAATTTCCACCAGACGCGGTAGGGCATCATTCTGCACTGCTTGATAGTGCAGGGTACGGTCAATGCGATTCAGAAATTCCGGATCAAACTTGCGCTGCATGACTTTTTCAATAATGCGCTTGGTCGGCATTTTTTTCAGACACAGCTCTTGCATTTTTTGTGGCAGGAAGCTGAGTTTTTCCAGATATTGCTGCGCCGCCTGAGCGCCGACATTACTGGTCATAAAGATCATGCAGTTACGGAAATCAATGGTCTTGGTGCCTGCGGTTAGGGTTAAACGCCCTGTATCCAGTACATTCATCAGGCCTCGAATGACTTCATTCGATGCCTTTTCCAGTTCATCAAACAGCATGATGCCTGGACGGGTGTGACTACCTGCAATGGCTGTTTCATCAAACAGGCTGTGACCTTCTTTGGAGCCAACATAACCCGGAGGTGCACCAGTCAGTGCAGCGGCATAGTGTTCCTGCGCTAGGGTATTCATATCAATCCGGCAGAAGGCATCCGGACGGCCATAAATCGCTTCGGCAATCAGGCGTACGGTTTCAGTTTTACCGACCCCGGTTGGCCCCAGCATCAGCGTGACAGACAGCGGACGCTCCGGGTTGGAAAAATCCGCCTTGACCACATGCAGCATTTTCTCAATTTCATCCAGTGCTGCATCTTGTCCGATAATGCGCTCACGCAACAGCTGCATTACTTCTTTGGGCTCAAAATGGAAGCGTGGCTTGCCAATCAGGCGGTCACGTTCCGAAGCGCTATGCGTAGAAGTGGCAGGTCGAACAATATGTGGACCAGAGGACTGCACGGTCATCCTGAAAATCTCAAACTGGGATGCGCTGAGCATAGCAAAGATATCAATTGAAAATTATAGCTTTTAGCAATCAAATCATTATGCTCAGCTTATAAATTCATCAGGATGTCTGCTTGGCAAAAACAGCGAATGCATAGCTTTGATGGTAATTTTGTCAACATGCTTGAAAATCAGGCATCAAGCATCACATTATTCTGCATATTGCATGTGAAAAAATAGGTAGCAGGTGAACGAGAACGCGCGTCCCCATATTGAAAAAATCCTGGCGAATATGACCACGCTTCCGGGGGTGTACCGGATGTATGGCAAGGATGGCGAACTGCTGTATGTGGGCAAGGCGAAAAACCTGAAAAATCGCGTTTCCAGCTACTTTGTCAAGACGATTGAGCACCCAAAAACTCAGGCGTTGGTGGCCCGCATTTACGATATTCAGACCTTGGTGGTGCGCTCTGAAACCGAAGCGCTGCTGCTGGAACAGAACCTGATCAAGCTGCATCGTCCGCCGTATAACATCATGCTGCGTGACGACAAATCCTATGTCTATATTTTTATATCCAGTGACAAGCCTTATCCGCGCATTGCCGCAGGGCGGGGCAAAGGCAAGCATCAGGCGGGCAAGTTTTTTGGGCCTTATCCCAGTGCCTACAATGCCCGCGATACGCTGGTGATCCTGCAAAAACTGTTCAATGTGCGTCAATGTGAAAACAGCTATTTTGCCCAGCGCAAGCGTCCGTGTCTGCAATACCAGATTAAGCGTTGTTCCGGTCCCTGTGTGGGCCTGATTTCACCTGAGGATTATCAGGAAGACGTGAATAACTCGATCCGCTTTCTGCAAGGCGATACCAAGGAGCTGAACCAGCAGTTGATCGCCAAGATGGAAGAGGCGGCAGAAAAGCTCGAATTTGAAAAAGCGGTGTTCTACCGCGATCGTATGGCTTTGTTGCGTGATGTGCAGGCCCAGCAAGCAATTTACAAAGTGAAAGGCGAAGCGGATATTTTGGCGATTGCCCACCAGGCTGGGGTGACCTGTGTACAGATCATGCATGTGCGCAATGGCAAGATGCTCGGCGGCAAGAGCTATTTCCCGGATATGCAGGGTGATGATCTGGGCCAGATGCTGAATGACTTTATTGCCAATTTCTACTTCCAAGTTGCCGATGAAATTCCGGCAGAACTGATCGTCAATGTCGATGTGACTGATCGCAAGGAGTTGGAGCAGGCTTTATCTCAGCATTTTGAAAAGAAAATTCAGATCAAGTCCAAGGTGCGGGAAACCCGGGCGGAATGGCTGGAGTTGGCACAGATGAATGTGCTGCAAGGCATCAAGACCAAGCTGGCCAATCACTTTGAGCTGAATGAACGTTTTCATCAGCTGGAGCAGGTGGTGGGTCGTCCAATAGACCGAATTGAATGTTTTGATATCTCACATACCATGGGCGAAGAAACCGTAGCGTCTTGTGTGGTGTTTGATTCAGGTGGTGCACGGAAACGTGATTATCGCCAGTTTTCTATCCAAGACATCCAGGCAGGCGATGACTATGCCGCGATGCGTCAGGCACTGACCCGACGTTATAAGAAGCACATGCTGCCAGACCTGTTGCTGATTGATGGTGGTAAAGGACAGCTACACATGGCGATGGAAGTCATGCAAGATCTTGGTCTGGAGGCCTTTATGGTCGGTGTATCCAAAGGTGAAGGGCGTAAACCGGGTCTGGAAACTCTACACTTTACCGATGGTACCAAGATTCAGTTGCCGGAGGATCACAAGGCACTGCACCTGATCCAGCAGGTGCGGGATGAAGCACACCGTTTTGCCATTACCCGACATCGTGCCAAACGTGATAAGAAACGTGGCTCATCGGTGCTGGAAGTGATTCCGGGTCTGGGGCCGAAACGCCGTCGTGACCTGCTGACCCATTTTGGCGGGATTCAGGGGGTGCTAAAAGCCTCGGAAAAAGATTTACAATTGGTACCTGGGCTGGGGGAGGTGATGGCACGCACCATTTATAAAGTCCTGCATGAATAAAACTGGTATCAAAAACAGCCCACTGATTAGCCAAAATGCTCAGTGACGAGCGAGTCATTGGACATTCACATCCTGTACGTTTTGTTGAATGATACCGAAATTCAATAACAATACAGGGATGAACCATGGCACTGAATCAGGTGTATGCTGCAATCGCAACTGAAGAATGGGTGGATATTCCGGAAGGCTGGCTACAGGGAAGAACCATTTATGGTGGTCTGGCTGCGGCACTGATGATGCAAAAGGCAGTTTTGACCATTAGCGATCCAGCCAAACGTTTATTAAGCACGAGCGTTACTTTTGTTGGCCCATTGCAGCAACGTCCGGTAAGACTCACCGCCGAAATCCTGCGTGAAGGAAAATCAGTAACCACGGTTGAAGTGCGTTTGTGGCAGGATGATGCCGTGCAAAGCATTCTGCTTGCCAGCTTCGGTGTTGCACGTGAATCCAGTATCGAGGTCAGCCAAGAAGCACAGGCACCCGATTATCCAGCACCTGAAACCCTGTTCAAAATTCCCGAGCATTTCAACTTGCCTGAGTGCTTCGTTAACTTTGATCTGGTCTGGGCAGAGATGAACTTGCCTTGTACAGGAAGTTCACATCCAGACTTTGGTGGTTGGTGTCGTTTTAATCCTGAACGGCATCCGGAGCGGAATTTTGAACTGGCCGATCTGATGGCACTCTTTGATATCTGGCCACCCGGTGTGCTACCGATGTTCAAGCAAATTGCACCAGCTAGCAGCCTGACCTGGACCGTCACCCATGTGCATCCCTTAAAGCATCAGCTGAATAATTGGTTTAAATATAAAGTGTTTACCGATCATGCTGCAGATGGTTATTCCACTGAACATGCCTATCTCTGGGATGAAGAAAATCGCCTGATTGCGATTGCCAGACAGACAGTGACGGTCTTTGCCTAGTGACACTACAGGTCAATTCGTATAAAGTGAAGTTATATTAACGATGGATTAAACCTCAATAAAAATGTGCATTTTCATCGTACATGAGGGGAACAATTGGCGGTGTCTATGACTACAGGTCGTATCCTGAATATTCCAAACATCTTGACCCTGGCACGTATTGTCCTGATTCCGGTCTTTCTTTTGGTGGCATATTGGCCGCCTGCTATGGGGCTTGATAACAGCAATCCGGATATGACTCGCCACATGCTGCTGACGGCGATTTTTGTGATTGCGGCGGTGACAGACTGGTTTGATGGCTATCTGGCCAGAACACTGAACCAGACCTCGGCCTTTGGCCGTTTCCTGGATCCGGTAGCGGACAAGCTGATGGTGGCGGCGGCACTCATCGTGTTGGTGCAATGGCAGCCAACCGTATCCATGGCCTTTGCTGCGATCGTGATTATCTCGCGTGAAATTACTGTGTCCGCCCTGCGTGAATGGATGGCAGAACTCGGTGCACGTACCAGTGTGGCGGTATCAACTGTGGGTAAATACAAAACAGCCTTCCAGATGATCGCGATTACGGTATTCTTGCTCAACTGGCAGCCACTGGAAATGTTGGCTTATGCCTTGCTGTATACAGCAGTGGTATTGACCTTATGGTCGATGATGATTTACCTGAAAGCGGCCTGGCCATACCTGAAACAGCCTTAAACAGATTCTGAAAATAAAGCTCCAATTACTGGGGCTTTTTTTATGTGCAAGACAAAAGTGACAGACAAAAAAACACCCAGCCTTTGGGGGAAGAACTGGGCGTGAAATCGGGGATATTTATCGCTATTATACAAAGATGTTGCCATCTTCTTGAGTTCTATTATAAGAAGCTGATTTTTTAATTCATGTACATTCTTGTAGTCAAATGTTGCAGTTCGTAGAGTGGCATGTATCTGATATTTACAATCCATTATTTTGAAACAAATTAAATATTTATTTTAAGCTAAGCCAATGATTTATAGTTTTAAATCTGTTAAATATGAGCCTGAAAAATAATTTTAATTGATTAGTAAAATTTTATAGTAGTCGTAATTTTTGTCTAAAAATTTAACCCAAAGCTGGGTTATGTATATTGTACTTTAGGGAAATAAAAGACTGGGCTGAATTTCTTGAAGAAATGAATAATTTCTATTGATCAAAATAATAGAGTTTAATTAAAGATAATATTTAGAATTCCTTGGTTGTATTTAACGGAATTTTCTTCTTTTTGTGAAAATTTTGGACCTAAGTAATTGAAAAATAGCCTTTAAAAAATCTTCTAGTCTTGCGTAACTTTTAGGATTTTTAGGGCAATAAAAATCCTCTAGTAAATAGGGGATTCTTTTTAAATTAAAGCCTATGCGCAGCATAGCTGCTTGTCTGCGGCGTGGCGGAGCAGTGCTTTTGATATAAGAAAAGCTCCGTTCAAGGAGCTTTTCAAATGTTGACCTACGCGCACCTTCGGTGCTTGTCTTGCAGAAAAATAAGGCAGCGCCTTATTTTTCTTCAGGCTTTAGCCCTTCAGCTTTTTCCAATGATTCATCATTGTTGAAGAACTTCTCACGTTGCTCTTCCAGAAACTTCTTCGCATCTGGTTCAAACACGTTAAGACGCTTTTCATTGATCAGCGTGGTCTGGTGTTTAAGCCATTCCTGCCAAGCCTGTTTAGATACGGTGTCAAACAGTTCCTGACCCTTTGCACCCGGGAATGGTGCAAAGTCCAAGCCTTCCATTTCTTTTTGATATTTACGGCAAAATACTTGTCGAGACATATCAATACTCCAAATTTAAGCGAATACCATTAAGCGTAAAGTTTTTCCAGGCGGGCATAAGCGCGTTGAATTGCTGCTTCGACTTGTGCTGGTGAAGTACCACCAATGTGGTTACGTGCATTCACTGATGCTTCAAGGGTTAAGGCTTTTTCAAATACATCCGCCTGAATCAGTGGTGAAAACTGCTGTAACTGTTCCAGTGTCAGTTCAGACAGGTCTTTACCTTCCTGAACACCCAAAGCTACTGCTTTACCGACGATTTCGTGTGCATCACGGAAGGCAACGCCATTTTTCACCAGGTAGTCAGCTAAGTCAGTCGCAGTAGAGAAACCACGTAGGGCTGCTTCACGCATGATTTCGACATTTGGAACCAGTGCAGGAATCATGTCAGCAAATGCCATCAATGAACCGCGAACGGTATCGATTGCATCAAATAATGGCTCTTTGTCTTCCTGGTTGTCTTTGTTGTATGCCAATGGTTGACCTTTCATCAGGGTCAACAGGCTCATCAGGTCGCCATAGACACGGCCAGTCTTACCACGAATCAACTCAGGCACATCCGGGTTTTTCTTCTGTGGCATGATGGAAGAGCCAGTACAGAAACGGTCTGGAATATTTACAAATTTGAACTGTGCAGAAGTCCACAGGATCATTTCTTCTGACATACGAGACAGATGCATCATGATCAGGGAAGCTGCCGCATTGAATTCGATACCGAAATCACGATCAGATACCGCATCCAGCGAGTTTTCAGCTACAGCCTCAAAACCTAATAGTTCAGCCGTATAAGCACGATCGATTGGATAAGTCGTACCTGCTAAAGCTGCGGAACCTAAAGGCATACGGTTGACGCGTTTACGGCAGTCAATCAGACGCTCAGAGTCACGTACCAGCATTTCAAACCATGCCAGCAGGTGGTGACCAAAAGTCACAGGCTGTGCAGTTTGTAGATGGGTGAAGCCAGGCATGATGGTATTGGTATTTTTTGCTGCCAGACCCAGAATACCTTTTTGTAATTTTTCCAGTAGTTTTAAGATTTCATCAATCTCGTCACGTACATATAGGCGGATATCCGTTGCTACCTGGTCATTACGGCTACGGCCGGTATGCAGTTTTTTACCGGTAATGCCGATGCGCTGAGTCAGACGTGACTCAATGTTCATGTGCACATCTTCAAGGTCAATGCGCCATTCGAAGTTACCTGCTTCAATATCCGCTTTAATCGCGTTCAGGCCAGTAATGATGTCATCACGTTCTCGTTCAGTCAGCACGCCCACTTTTGCAAGCATGGTTGCATGCGCAATTGAACCCGCAATATCTTGTTTATAAAAACGTTGGTCAAATTGTACAGATGCTGTAAATTCAGCAACAAAAGCATCAGTCGCTTCAGAGAAACGACCGCCCCACATGCCAGAAGTTTGGGCTTGTGATGGATTTGAGGAATTAGAAGATGTGGTCATGTCGGCTCAATAAGATTAAAAGCAGTAGAACGAAAAAGAGTATAGCAAATTCAACGGCACTTGCCGAAGTTCCATCTGCTCAATCTTCTGCTGAGCTGATGGGTCACAAGGAATTTTCCTATTTCTTTGGCTTGATTGGAAATTGGCGCTATCTGTTGGAGCTATTTGTTGGCGGCAATGTTCTGGCACTAGTGCTGAGTCTGGCTGAAGCCCAGTCTTGGCAGGCGCTGAATCTGACTCATCTGTTGCAATATGCGCTGTATATCAACTGGGTACTGCTGTGTTTTGCGGCTTTTGTGCAGTTGTTTCACCAGCGCTTTGATCGTATGGGCATTAAAGCTGCCCTCATCGCTGGTTTCTTGTTATTACAAGCCATTGTGTTGGTCACGACAGTGACTTTAAACGTCTTGATACATTTCGGCATAAATTTTCATCTGCGTAGCCTGACGACGGAGATCGCCTTTGATCGCGTGGGGATGCATCTTAGCTTTGGTATTTTGCTGGGAACTTTTTGTTTTCGTTATCTGTATTTAAGAGAACAGTGGTCACGGCAGCATCATAGTGAGTTGAATTCCCGGATTCAGGCCATGCAGGCACGGATTCAGCCACACTTTTTATTTAATAGTTTGAATAGTGCGATTAGTTTGATCAGTATCGATCCAGATAAAGCGGAACATATGCTACTCAATCTATCCCGGTTGTTTCGTGCCAGTTTTCAGGAGTTGAAACTGGTGAGTTTGCAGGAGGAAATTGACCTGTGCCGGCGCTATCTGGAGATTGAACAGATTCGTCTTGGCGAGCGTTTACAGGTCGAATGGAAACTAGAAAACAAGGACTTATACTCACAAGTCCAGATTCCGTTATTGACTTTACAACCACTTTTGGAAAATAGTATTTTCCATGGAGTTGAAAAAATTCTGACAAAGAGTACGATAAGCATATTGATCGAAATCCTGCAGAATCAAATTAGTATCATTATAACAAACCCATATTCACAGGATGATGCAGTATTAAAACGGGGAAATGGTATTGCAATTGAAAATGTTCAACAGCGTTTAAAGGCCTATTATGGGCCATCTGTGATTTTCAGAACTTATGCCGGCAAGGGAATTTATACGACGGTTGTGCAATATCATTATAAATAACAAGAAAATACGGTTAGCTTTATAATAAAGAGATGTTAACTGGAGGAGGGATAAATGGACATCCTGATCTGTGATGATGAGCCACTCGCGGTTGAGCGTCTGGCACGCCTGGTCAGCCAGCTGGGCCATACTGTCGTTGCGACGGCTACCCATGGTCAGCAAGCTATCGATCTGGCACATCAACACGAGCCTGATGTCGTACTACTTGATATTCAAATGCCTGAAATGGACGGTTTGCGCTGTGCGCAGCATTTACGTCAACTCGACCCCATGCCGGCAATTGTATTCTGCACGGCCTATGACCATCATGCGCTGGATGCATTCAAGTCAAATGCAGAAGGCTACTTGCTTAAACCAGTGATGCAACAGGAGTTGTCACAGGTTCTTGAGCATTTAACTAAACTCACCCAAGCTCAAATGAGCCAATTAAAACAAAAAGAAAATATGGAAGAACTCAATGTCAGCCGCCATCAGATTGCGGCAAAAACGTATCGCGGGGTGGAGCTTGTCCCTGTGGAGAATATTTACTATTTCCTGGCTGACCAGAAATATGTCACGGTACGACATAAAAATGGCAGTGTCCTGATCGATGAAACCTTAAAGGACCTAGAACAGGAATTTGGCCAAAATTTCATTCGTATTCATCGTAATGCGCTGGTATCGATTAATTATCTGGATGGCCTGGAAGTGGTCAGCTCAGGACAATACCAGGTGCGCTGCCGTGAGCTGGATGAGCGACTTGCGGTAAGTCGACGTCACTTGCCGTATTTGCGTGAACGCATTCATAAACTTTGATTTATGTGATTTTGATTTGTAAGGGTAACTTGCATAAATTCACTTGCATTTTAAAGTGATCAGGTTAAGTTTAGACTATTGTTCACACGCATTGTATTTGAAATTTATGAAGACCCTTAAAATCGCAACTCGACAAAGTCCGCTTGCATTGTGGCAAGCGGAACATATTCGTGCACGCCTGCAGCAACTACATGCGGATCTGCAGGTGGAGCTGGTGACCTTTGTTACGCAGGGCGATAAAATTCTGGATACACCACTAGCCAAGATTGGCGGTAAGGGTCTGTTTGTTAAAGAACTGGAAGCAGCCTTGCTGGATGGGCGTGCTGATCTGGCGGTGCATTCGATGAAAGATGTGCCGATGGTGCTGCCTGAAGGATTAAGTCTTGCAGTGATCTGTGAGCGTGAAGATCCGTTTGATGCTTTTGTTTCCAATACTTACACAAGCTTTGATGAGCTACCACAGGGTGCTAAAGTCGGGACATCTAGCCTGCGCCGTAAATGCCAGATTCTCAAAGCACGCCCTGACCTGGAAATTATCGATCTGCGAGGGAATGTGGGTACCCGTCTGTCCAAGCTGGATGCAGGTAACTATGATGCCATTATTCTGGCTAGTGCCGGTCTGAAACGTCTTGGTCTGGCGGAACGTATCCGTCATACGATTGTGCCTGAAGTCAGCTTACCTGCCGTAGGACAGGGAGCCTTGGGTTTAGAATGCCGAAGCAACGATCAGGTAGTTCTTGATCTAATCTTGCCTTTATTACATGCAGAAACCGATGCTTGTGTGCGTGCAGAACGTGCTTTCAATGCCTATCTAGAAGGTGGCTGTCAGGTGCCTATCGCGGGTTATGCAACTTTAAATGCTGGCACAATTTCCATTGAGGGCCGTGTCGGCAGTACCGATGGTATAACCCTATTAAAAGCACAGTTGCAGGCAGATGCCAGCGAAGCTGAGCAATTAGGCGTTTCTCTGGCACAAAACCTGTTAGCACAAGGTGCAGGTGAGTTACTTAAAGCCCTGCATTCATAATTTTCTATGCTGTTTATTAATACCCGCCCCCAGGATCGCGCCCAACAACTCACGCAGCAGCTGCAGGTTACGCAGATTCCTGTGGTCGAGCTGCCTTTATTAGAACTGGTTGCACAACCTTGGTCCGCTGAACTTGACCACCTCTATCAGCAGTTGAGTCATGTCCAAGTTATTGTGGTGGTCAGCCCCACTGCGGTTGAGATTGGTATGCAATATCTGCAGCAGGCTGGAATTTCATTGGATTCACTGGCGCATATACAGTGGATTGCAGTCGGAAAAAAGACCGAACAGGCCTTGCTGCAATACGACTTTCAAAGTCATGTACCAGAAGTTGAAACGTCGGAAGGTATGTTGCAACTGCCAGTTTTAAATAATCTGCCACAAGGATCAATGGTGGCTTTTTGGCGTGGTGAAGGCGGGCGCCAGTTTATGATGCAGCAATTGTGTCAGCAGGGTATTAAGGTTCTAAATTTAGTATTGTATCGGCGTCAGTGCCCGCTACAGTCGCAACAGCAAATTCTTCATTTGCTTCCGCAATTACAACAGCAAAATCAATATGCAGTGTTAATTAGTAGTGAAGCCAGCTGGTTAAATTGGTTGGCTTTGCTGAAGCATGATATATTGCTGATTGAAAAAGGAATTTATTTTGTTTTAGGTCTACGTTTGGCCAAAGTTTTGGGGGAATACCGGCAAGATCATGCTACAGCATTTGAAATTATCCAGCTGGAAAGCTTAAATGCAGGTCAGATCGTGCGGGAGATGGAGCAGGTACAGGGGCACTCATGAAAAAATTCTTAATCGTGCTATTGATCGTGGCATTGGCCTGGATGATCAAACTGAGCTATGACCTGTTTAACCTGCGCAGCCAGCAGAATGAACTCAGTACGAACTTTAGCCTGCTCCAGAAACAAAATGCCAATCTGAATGACAATATTGTTGCCTTAAAGCGCCAACTTTCTGCACAGCAGGGACAGAAGTCTCCTGACATTCAAGCACCACAAATCTCGGCGGCTAAAGTCACCCATGATACTGAACTGGTGCGTCAGCAGCTGGATTTGATTGAATTTGCCTTACAGCTACAACAGTATAGTACGGCTGTGGAAAAGCTGAGTCAGTTACAGTTGAATCTGGATAGCTATGCTTTGTCTCCAGCATTAGTGGAAAGTCTAAAAGAGGTTTTGGGTAAAGATCAGATGATGCTACAGCAGTTTATCAATAGTCGTCTGGTACAGCAGAACCGCATTCGTGACATGCTCAATCATATAGATGTGGAAATGGCGAGAGAGATGCAAGCGCCACATCAAATCAATTCTACAGCGTCTGGTTCATTCTGGCAGCGTCTGATTCAAATTGAACCAGCAGCAAAACCAAGTGCCATACTCATGCAGCGTGGCCTTATTTTGAAAGAAGCGCAGTTGCGTTTATTAATGGTGCAGCAGACCTTACAGCAAGGACAGCAGGTGCCCTTTCAGCAGGCTATTAGTGCAGTGATTGAAGTATTGCAGCAGCTCCCGGATGCCAAAAGCCAGCAATGGATCAAACAGCTGGAACAGATGAAAAATACACCACTGACCCCAGTGCCGTCCCTGAATACCCGTACCTTGATGAGCTGATCACGTATGAAACAGATTTTGCTTGCTTATTTGTTGGTCTGCCTGTTTGGAGTCGCGGTCCTCAGTGTGCTGAGTTATGGGCATGGTGCTGGTTATGCCTATTTATACTGGCGTGACTGGCAGGTACAGACCAATTTATGGGTATTGGTTGGCATCCTAGTGATTCTGAGCTTTAGCATGCAAATGCTGTGGTATGTAGTGAAGCGATATCTGACCCGCGAACAGCGTAAAACTGAGAAAGTATTCAGTTTTAGTCATCTACACCCCTATGAGCAATTGGCGGTGATCTGGTTGCTGAATGCAGCACAGGATCAGCGTGATTTTATTCAACAGTCCTTTGCCCAGTCTGGATTATTAAAAGATATTATTCATGCACGATTATCTTGGGGGCAGCAGCATTTTGACGAGGCTTTAAAATCATTAAATCAGTCGAATCCGATGGCATTTGAACTGGCGGAATTACAACGGATTGAAATCTATTTATCTCAGCAGGATGGGCAGCAGGCTTTAACCCATTTAGAATTTTTGAATCAGCATGAATTATCGCCTTGGTTATTTAAGGTGAAATCTGCTTATCAACAGCGTTTAACTAATTTATGGGGGCAATTTGCCTTACAATTCCCATGGTTATATTTACGCTCGACCCAATATGGTCATTTAGAGCAGAATATCAAAACCTTGTGGCTGGAACAGTTATTGCTCGCTTTTGAGCAAGCCACGGAAGATGATTTAAATTATTTGCAGCGGCGTTATTTAGATTTAAGCGATGAAATATTTAGCCGTGATTATGCGGTGAAATTACTCTGGTTGAAACTGTTGTTTAAAATGCCGGAAATGGCAGTTGAGCATGAAAAACTGGCGGTACATTTACTCGAAGAGCAATTTAATCAGGATGTATTCTATTTATGGTTCCAGCAGCAATTATTGCGACAAAATCCCGATTATAAGCTGATTAATCGCCAGATTTCTTTGTGGGAAGAAAAATATACCGCTGTTCCAGTATTAACCTTTGCCAAATGGCATGTCTTGCAGGCAGCAGGTCATGAAGATGAAGCACAGCAATTATTAGAGTTATATCCTGATGATGTGCGTATGAGTTATTTACGGATTAAAGCGGCTTTACAGGGGCAGGACGAGTTACAACGACAACTCAATCAGGTTTTTGAAACCAATACCAATTTCATTCAAACAAAAATTTAAAAAAGGGAAATATATGCAATCACTCGCACAGTATCCGGTGATCTTAGATCAACGCGTGGCTTGGGGAGACATGGATGCGTTTGGTCATGTCAATAATGTGATGTATTACCGTTATATCGAAAGTGCGCGTCTGCTGTATCTGGAGCGCTTAAATATTTTAATGGGTGCATTAGTGACTGTGGTTGCAACCAATCAATGCCGTTATTTAAAACCGGTGGTTTATCCGGATCAGTTAAAAATTGGCACGCGTATAGACGAAATCGGTCGTACTTCATTCAAAATGAGTTATATATTATGGAGTGAACAGCAGCAGAGTATTGTGGCGACTTCAGAAGCAGTTTTAGTCTGTATTAATAAACATACTGGGCAAAAAATGGAAATTCCGGAAGATATTCAAAAAATAATCAGAGAACTAGAAAATACTGTTGGGCATATAATTTAAGACGAGAAAAAAAAGTATTTAATTTGTAATTTATTTATTATTTGTCTTATCCGTATAAACTTTTTTATTGAATAAATGATTTAATCTAAATATCATAAAAAAGTTATTTAATAGACCTCTTGCGAAAG
>NZ_JPQO01000205.1 GCF_000773685.1 Acinetobacter sp. HR7
TAATAGTGCGTAAGTCCTAAATTATTAATTCGTTTAAAAATTTTTAAAAAATTTGGGATTTGGCATCCTATTTGCTAATATTTAAAGCCTTTTTAGGTTGAATGAATTTACCGAAATGAGTGATACTGCGGGACAGATTCGCACCATTGATGCCCTGGGCAAACCCTGTCCGATGCCATTGCTGATGTTAAAGCGAGCACTGAAAAGTTATCCAGGTGAAACCTTTCTGTTGAAGTCATCCGATCCACACAGTCAGATCGATGTTTCGCGTTACTGCGAGATTCACCAGCTGAAGTATGAATTGAAACAAATTTCCGACGTGGAGTTTCACTACTTAATTGAATCCTAAAAAATTTCAATTAAACTGTTTATCTCCATATTTGCAAAAAAGTTTACATTTCTCTACCCAAACATCCATCATTTGATTGAAGATTGGATTAAGATAAATCATAGATTTGGGAATGATCCCGTTATTCCTCAAGGAGAACACATGAGTGACAGCAGCAATCAATTGATGCCCCTGTCATTATCGGCGCCAGGTGTCAATCTCGGTGCTTATATTAGTACTGTCAATCAGATTCCTATTTTAACTGCCGAACAAGAAAAAGAGTTGGCGGACCGATATTTCTATGACCAGGACCTGGACGCAGCAAAAATGCTGGTGATGTCCCACCTGCGTTTTGTTGTACATATTGCACGTAGCTATGCAGGTTATGGCCTGCCTCAAGGTGACCTGATTCAGGAAGGCAACCTTGGTTTAATGAAAGCGGTAAAACGCTTTGACCCCAATATGGGTGTCCGTCTGGTTTCCTTTGCGGTGCACTGGATTAAGGCAGAAATCCACGAATATGTGATTCGTAACTGGCGTATTGTCAAAATTGCGACCACCAAAGCACAGCGTAAACTGTTCTTTAACTTACGTAGCCTGAAAAAATCTTCTAAAAAGCTCACTCTTGAAGAAGCACAATCAATTGCCAATGACCTGAATGTTACCCCAGAACAGGTCCTAGAAATGGAAGGCCGTCTGACGGCTTATGATGCTGCTTTCGAGGCTTCCGGTGATGATGACGATGAAGGTTCAGGTCATGTCGCTCCAGCTTTGTATTTGGAAGATAACCGCTATGACCCGGCACGTTTGATTGAAAATGAAGACTATGAGGAACAAAGCACCGCTGCCCTGCATGATGCGATGGAACAGCTGGATGACCGTTCACGCAATATCCTGCAACGCCGCTGGTTAGATGATGAGAAATCTACCTTGCATGAACTGGCTGCAGAATATAATGTTTCCGCTGAGCGAATTCGTCAGTTGGAAAAGAATGCCATGGAAAAAATTAAAATCGCCATGTCTTCCAACTAAACGTTACACAACTGATCAAAAAGCCTTCAGAGATGAAGGCTTTTTTGTCTGTTAATGCCATGTCTCGAAAGCCGCTTTTATGCTAAGGTAAAGCGCAAAATTTACAGGAAGATCAGTTCAGATGTGGATTGCGATTTCAGCGATTAACCTGGCTCTTGCCGTAATGCTTGGCGCCTTTGGCGCACATGGCTTAAAAGCCCGTGCCACAGAAGCACAACTGGCCTGGTGGCAGACTGCGACCGATTACTTTTTCTATCATGCGCTTGGATTATTGTTCCTAGGCATCATCGCGAAAGTCATCCCAGAGCTTCCAATCAAGCCAAGCTTTGTCCTGATTCAGTTTGGCATTCTATTCTTTAGTGGCTCACTGTATATCATGGCGCTGGGTTTACCACGTGGTTTGGGTGCAATTACCCCGATCGGTGGTGCACTAATGATCGCTGGCTGGCTGGTGCTGGCATGGAACGCATTTAAATACATCAAATAAGAACTGGTCACGTTTAGAGGGTGCCAAAATGAACATTTATATCAATGGCGAACAACAACAGACCGACTGCAAGACCTTGATGGATCTGATCCAGAATCTTGCACTTGAGAGTAAGCGCTATGCCGTTGAAGTCAACGAAATGATCATCCCTAAAAGCAGACTGGCTGAAACGCCGATCTGTGAAGCAGACAAAATCGAAATCATTCACGCTGTCGGTGGCGGCTAAAGCTCGGAAACACTATGCAAGATTTACTACAAATTGGTTCACGCCAATTCCAGTCACGTCTGTTAGTTGGTACAGGCAAATACAAAGACCTTCAGGAAACCGAACAGGCGATTCAGGCCAGTGGGGCTGAAATCGTGACGGTGGCGATTCGCCGGGTCAATATCGGTCAACATCCGGATCAGCCAAACCTGCTTTCTGTGATTCCACCAGAGAAATATACGATCTTGCCGAATACCGCAGGCTGCTTTGATGCCAACAGTGCGGTACGTACCTGTATGCTGGCACGTGAACTACTGGATGGTCACAATCTGGTGAAACTGGAAGTATTGGGTGATGAAAAGACCCTATATCCAAATATTACTGAAACACTGAAAGCTGCCCGCACCCTGATTGATGATGGCTTTGAGATCATGGTCTATACCTCGGATGACCCGATTGTGGCACAGGAACTGGAAAGCATGGGTTGTGTCGCAATCATGCCTTTGGGCAGTCTGATTGGTTCTGGTCTGGGTATTCTGAATCCACACACCATTTCCATCATTAAAGAAAATGCCAAAGTGCCAGTCTTGGTCGATGCCGGTGTAGGTACTGCTAGTGATGCAGCCATTGCCATGGAACTGGGTTGCGACGGCGTACTGATGAACACAGCCATTGCTGCTGCACAGAATCCAGTACTCATGGCCTCTGCCATGCGTAAAGCAGTTGAGGCAGGTCGTGAAGCCTTCCTGGCAGGTCGTATGCCACGCAAACGCATGGCCAATGCCAGCTCACCTGAAACCGGTTATTTCTTTAAATAATTTTTTAAAGCTAAATAAAGCCAAAAAATAAAGGACTCAAATGAGTCCTTTATTTATTTTTTAATCGTGAATTAAGGAATCAAACCTTCATCACGCATCGCAATTTGTACAGACTGACGTTCAGCCACTTTATTACGCAGTGCAATAATATTCTTGTATGGGCTTAAGTCATGACCGATATGGTTCGACCAGTTGGTCAGTACGAACAGGTAAGCATCAGCCGGACCAAAGTTGTCATCGACCAGATACTCATTGTCTGATTCACCAATCTGTTTATCGATATAAGTTAGCAGACGGTCAATCTCTGCATAGCCTTTTTTCTTAGCTTCTTCATCTAATGGTGCACCAAAGAAAATCGCATAAGCATCATGCAATTCCGAGTTCAGATACCCCAACCATTCCAGGACTTTGGCACGCCCCATACCAGATGGCGGAATCAGATCTTGTTTTGGATCGTGTTGCGCCAAGAATGGCAGGATTGCAACGTTTTCGGTCAGCATCAGCCCCGGGTTAATTTCTAATGCAGGTACATAACCCTTAGGATTGATTTCGTAATAATTCTCACCTTTCTCAGTTTTATGTGTTTTTAAATCAACACGTTCCAAATCAAAATCGACATTAATTTCATTTAAAATAATATGTGCTGCCAACGAGCATGCACCAGGTGCATAGTAAAGCTTCATTTCTGATCCTTGTTATCTACTTCTCAATGTTTTAAATCGCTTCCAACAAACTTTCAAGTGATCAAACCTGTAAATTGCAAAAAAGCGTAACTGCCGCCGAAAGACATTTACTCCTTCAATATTGAGTATATTCAGGGCATTTTCAAGTCATTCTTGTGTGGATTTTTAAATCAGGACGATTAAGATACGCAGGGTTTAAAATTTAATGATGAAATTCTGTGATAAGTCTGAAAAAAGAGGAATGGTTTTCCAATATTCGCACCGATGTCCTGGCCGGACTGGTAGTCGGTTTGGCGCTCATTCCTGAATCGATTGCCTTTTCTGCCATTGCTGGCGTTGACCCTCAAGTGGGTCTATATGCATCCTTCTGTATCGCGGTATCGATTGCCTTCTTTGGGGGTCGTCCAGCCATGATCTCGGCAGCAACAGGTGCTATGGCCTTGCTGATGATTACCTTGGTCAAGGAACATGGTTTGCAATATCTGCTGGCTGCAACGGCACTCACTGGTATTATTCAAGTGATTGCGGGATCATTTAAGGTTGCCAAACTGATGCGCTTTGTCTCGCAATCGGTAGTTTATGGCTTCCTGAATGCCCTAGCGATCCTGATTTTTGTCGCGCAGATTCCGGAAATGCAAAAAATGGATAGCACGGGTTATCTGTTTGTAGCGATCGGCCTGGCGATTATTTATCTGTTTCCTTATTTGCCGAAAATTGGTAAAGCCATTCCTTCCCCACTGATCTGTATTATCGTGCTGAGCGGGCTGGCAATGCTGCTGGGTGCCGATATGCGTACCGTCAGTGATCTGGGGCATTTCCCGGATACTCTACCCGTTTTTTTGATTCCAGAAATCCCGCTGAATTTTGAAACCTTACAGATCATTTTTCCTTATTCGGTGACACTAGCAACCGTGGGCTTGCTTGAAACTATGATGACCACCACAGTAATTGATGAAGTCACTGAGACTGAAGGCAACCGACATCAGGAATGTCGTGGTCAGGGCATGGCAAATATTATCAGTGGTTTTATGGGCGGTATGGCGGGTTGTGCCATGATTGGTCAATCCATCATTAATGTGTCTTCTGGTGCGCGTACCCGTCTTTCAACACTGGTGGCTGGCGTATTCCTATTGTGTCTGGTGGTATTCCTAAAAGACTGGCTGGCTTATATCCCGATGGCAGCATTGGTGGCAATTATGATCATGGTGTCATTTACCACTTTCCAGTGGGGTGCGATCAAACAATTTGGCAAACATCCACTCGCCTTTAATATCGTAATGATTGCCGTCGTGCTGGTGGTATTAGCAACGCATAACCTGGCACTCGGTGTATTGATTGGCGTTGTTCTTTCTGCCCTGTTCTTTATTAACAAGCTAGAAAATACGGTTCATGTTGATACCCATCTAATCGATGAAAATTCACGTCGTTATGTGATTTCTGGACAGATTTTCTTTAGCAGTTCGGACCGCTTCTACCAATTCTTTAACTTTAAAGAAAAAGTGAAAAAGGTGGAGCTGGATCTGACCCATGCACATATCTGGGATGTGACCTCAGTGAATATGTTTAATAACGTGGTGCAGAAATTCAAGGCTCAAGGTATTGAGGTTGAAGTCACTGGCATGAATGAAGCCAGTAGCACTTTGGTAGATCGTTACCAGACCTGATTGCAACCATATTCAATAAAAGGACCAATCGGTCCTTTTATTTGCCTGTCTTTTGCTGAAGTCCTATTTTTAGTGGCGAATTCCCGAGAAAAGTTTGACTTGCACCGCTCAGGACTTAAAATACCGCATTCGAAATTTTTAAGATTTGCCAAAGTTATGTCGAACGATCAATTAGACCAGCAAGTCGTGGAGCTGGACAATTTAAGCGAGCACCGTGAAATTGTAACGTTTATGCGCCGCTCAGCCCCGCTGAACACCTCTCAACGTACTGCGCTAGAACAATATGGTCACTTAATTTTGGAATATCCGGCGGGTGATTTGCGTCAGCATTTTGAACATCCTGAACGACCACTAACCGTAGAAATCGGTTTTGGTATGGGCCGTTCACTGGTGCTGATGGCCAAAGCCAATCCTGAACGTAACTTTGTCGGTATTGAAGTACACGTGCCAGGCATCGCACAATGCGTATATGAAGCAGGTAATGAAGGTCTGACTAACCTGCGTGTACTGGATGCAGATGCGATCCAAGTGCTACGTGAGATGCCTGACAACAGCATTAACACTGTACAGCTGTACTTCCCTGATCCATGGCAGAAAAAACGTCACTTCAAACGTCGTTTTGTGGTGCCTGAGCGTATGACGCTGGTGGAACAGAAACTTGAGCTGGGCGGTACGTTCCACTCTGCAACTGACTGGGAACCGTATGCTGAATGGATGCTAGATGTACTGGATAACCGTCCGCGTCTGGAAAATCTGGCAGGCAAAGGCAACAGTTACCCTCGCCCTGAATGGCGTCCGATCACCAAATTTGAACGTCGCGGGATCGAAGCCGGTCACAAGATTAATGATTTCATTTTCAAAAAGATTTCTTAATCTAAAACATTAAAAAAGCGCTGATTGTTCAGCGCTTTTTTATTAACGAAGAAAAAGACGATAAATCAGTTTAAGAATCGAACTGCCATACGGTGGATAAATCAGTTTCATCAAACTGAATTTTGGCCGGCTGAATACCGACTTGGCATGACTAAAAGTCTTAAAGCCTTCATGCCCGTGATAATGCCCCATACCGGATGGGCCAATACCCCCAAACGGCATATCTTCCATCCCCGCCGTCATTAAGGTTTCATTCAGGCAAACCCCACCACTATGTGTCGCATGCAGAACCTTTTGCTGCTCAGCTTTGTCATAGCCAAAATAATACAGTGCCAGTGGCCGGTCATGCTGGTTGATATATTCAATGGCTTCATCAATCTGTTCATAGCCAATAACTGGTAACAACGGCCCAAAGATTTCATTCTGCATAATCAGCATATCTTCATGCACATTGGTCAAGACCAGATGTGGCAAACGGCGCCCATCTACACCCTGTTCAATCTGATGCAGCTGTGCACCTTTGGCTTTCGCATCCTCGATATAGTCTTGCAAGCGAGCAAACTGCCGGTCATTGATAATAGTCGTATAATCCGGATTGCTCAGAAGGCTGTTTGGATAAAACTGTCGAATCGCGTTGAAATAGGCTTCGATAAAAGCAGGGATTTGTCCATGATAAACAAAGGCATAATCGGGTGCGACACAGGTCTGTCCGGCATTCATGGTCTTGCCAAACGCCAGACGGCGTGCACTTTCCTGCAAGTCCGCATCCTTGGTAACAATGACTGGTGACTTACCACCCAATTCTAGTGTCACAGGCGTTAGATTATCTGCCGCTGCATGTAACACATGCCGTGCTATTGAGGTCGCACCGGTAAACAGCAAATGATCAAATGGCAAAGTGGTAAATTGCTGCGCAACCTGAGCATCTCCAGTGACTACAGCAATCTGATTATCAGGAAAATAACGTGCGATGAGCCGTTGAAACAGGCTGGAAAATTCCGGGGTATATTCACTCATTTTCAGCATGACCCGGTTGCCCGCCGCTAATGCCTGCCCCAAAGGACCGATCGCCAGAAAAAGTGGATAGTTCCACGGCACCACAATACCGACCACACCCACCGGCTGATACATCACATAGCCAGTCGCTGGCTGAAACAGAATACCGACTTGGCGTTTACTTGGTTTCATCCATTTTCTTAGATGCTTTAAGCTGTGCTTTAATCCATTCAAGCTGGTCAGTACTTCAAACAGCTTGGTTTCATCCAGACTGCGGTTAGAGAAATCCCGGCTAATCGCTGCTGCCATTTCATCCTAATGCTCCACCACCATGCGATAAAGTGTTTTTAGTTGCTGTCGACGCTGTTCATAGCTTGGATATGCTGCTTGCAAGCAAGCCTGACGCTGCTGCTGAAAGATATCCTGCATGTATTTGGCACTATCCAGATTCGCCCCTTGTTCCCATGATGTCATGTGTTGTCCCTATTAATTCTGTAAAAATAAAATTCTCATATTGTTAAGCCACTTTTGGAGCCTGTTGTCTTGCCAGGATCAGATCCACGGCTTTTTCGGCAATCATAATTGTTGGCGCATTGGTATTACCATTCACGACTGATGGCATGACCGAAGCATCGATGACCCGCAGATTCTGAATGCCATAGACACAGAGTTCAGGATCAACGACAGACATCTCATCAACACCCATTTTGCAACTGCCGACCGGGTGATACACTGTATCCACCCGATTACGTAGAATTTCCCGGATATCATCATCTGTTTTCACATTCGCAGTAAATAAATCCTGCGTGTATAGATTGGACAGTGATGGTGACAGCATCAATTTCTGCGTTAATTTAAAACCTTGAACCAAATCCTCTAAATCGCGTTCATCATCCAGAAAATTCGGATCAATCAGTAACGGATCATGAATATTTGGCCCGCTTAATTTAATCGAACCACGGCTGCGTGGATTTAACAGACAAACATGACAGGAAATGCCGTGACTGCGATGGAATTTGCGCGCATGATCATCTACCAGTGCCACGACGAAATGCAGTTGCAGGTTTGGAATTTTTAGTTCAGGTGAGCTTTTGATAAAACCGCCACATTCTGCAAAATTGGAGGCAATCATGCCACGGCGTTCACTGCGATAACGTGTAATCTGCTTCCACATATTCAGTGAACCGGACATGGAAATTCCGAAAGTTCCAGCAAATTCCTTGAGGGTATAACCAAAAATAAAATCGGGATGATCATGAAAATTTTTTCCGACTCCCGGCAAGTGATGCTTAACTTCGATACCATGCTGCTGCAGTTCTTCTGTATCGCCAATGCCCGATAACATCAGGATATGGGGAGATTGAATCGCTCCAGCCGAGAGCAAAATCTCCTTCCGTGCACGAAGCGTTTTTAGTTGACCCGCATGCTGTACCTGAACACCCACTGCTACTTTTTGTTCTATGAGAATTTTATGCGTAGTGGCTTTGGTCCACACGGTTAAATTCGGCCGATTCAAATGTGGAAACAGATAAGCTCGTGCAGCGCTACAACGTTCACCATTGTCATGCGTGACTTGATAAACGCCCAAGCCTTCCTGCTCTGCACCATTAAAGTCATCCAAAACTGGATAGCCCTGTTCACGGGCAGCCTGCAAATAGCGCTCATGAAAAATGCTATCCGTTTGCACATCGGATACATGCAAAGGACCTGCATTGCCATGATATTCATTCTGAATGCGATGATTGTTCTCGGAGCGGATAAAATATGGCAGCACTTCCTCATAAGACCAGCCAGTACAGCCTTGTGCTGCCCAGCTATCATAATCGGCACGATTGCCACGGATATAAATCATGGCATTAATCGCGGAGGAACCACCCAAACATTTACCCCGTGGCTGATAGCCTTTGCGCCCATTCAAGCCTTTTTGTGGAACCGTTTCAAATGCCCAGTTATTGATTTTGGTCGGCAAACTCATGACACAGGCGGCGGGAATATTCACCGTCCAGGCATTACCATGACCACCTGCTTCTAAAAGACAGACCGAAATATTGGGATCTTCACTTAAACGACTGGCCAGTACGCATCCCGCGCTTCCGCCCCCAATAATGATGTAATCAAATTCCTGTTGCATTGTTATTGTTCCATTTTCATTATTATCTTCTCAACTTAAGATATTTTCTGAAAATAGACAATCAATTATTCAGAATTCAACTCGACGCTTAATTGAGAATTCTGCACGAAATTCAGATAGCTAGGCTCTTTAGCTCTGACTTAAAAAGGTTGATGACGTTGCAATATCTGCTGACTAAGTAAGGCATAGACCTCTGCTAAATCTGGTCGTTGCGATTGTTGCAACATCTGCTGATGCATATTCAGAATGTTCTGATCGCCACGCATCGCAGGTCCGGTTTGCATCTGACAGGGATCATTCTGTGTGGCTTTATTGGCCGTTTCCAAAATGAGTGGATAAAGCAGACTAAAATCCACCTGCTCTGCATCGACGATCTGTTTAGCCATGTCATAACAATAATTGCTAAAATTACAGGCAAAAACAGCAGCCAGATGCAGACTTAAGCGCTGGCTGGAACTGTAATTATAAACACGATTGCTTAGGCTATTAGCCAATTCCAATAATAGGGTTAGATCCTGCTCCTTTGCAGCTTCAATAAACAGTGGTGTGGTCTGCCAGTCGATATCGCGTTCCAGACTAAAGGTTTGCAATGGATAAAACACTCCAGCACGTGCATGGACTTTTTTGAGTACATCCAGATGCGTACTGCCAGAAGTATGTACGATTAGATTGTGTCGTAGATGGGGATGGATTTGCTCAATTACAGAAGCGATAGACTGGTCACTCACCGCAATGATTACCAGATCAACATTGGCTGTGAGTTCTTCAGGCTGAGTAGTAGCCTGAGCCTGAAATTGTGCTGCCAGTTGCTGGGCTTTTACCAAGGTTCGGCTATAAATCTGCACAATCTCATGTTGCACCGATAATACCCGTGCCAGATGATAAGCTACTCGCCCTGCTCCAATAAGACTAATCCGCATCTGTTTCTATTCCTAATGAATTGCGCACAGCATGCCAATAAAAAAAGATCGAAGCAATTCGTCCTATTGAGTTTGCCTATATTTCAGCAAGTACCCTATTTCAATAGACCGCTCTTTTATTGATAGGTTTAAAAAAGCATTTATTCTACTTAATAAAAAAGCCCTGAAAAATTCAGGGCAATTGCGCTAACTTTTACATTTTAGAAGTCTTTATACTTTCTTTTTTACCCCTTGATCATCCACGGCACGTACAGTACCGGTATCGGTATTCATCACTTCAAAGGCGACCCGACGGTTTTGATAACGGTCCACATCCGTTGCATTACTTGCACTTGGCTGAGTTTCTCCCATACCAACCGCCCGTAATTGTGCTGGATCGACCCCTTGTTGAATCAGATAATCTGTAATCACTTGTGCACGCTGCAAGGATAATTTTGTGTTTTGCTCAGCATTGCCCTGCGCATCACTATGCCCAATCACTTTCAGATGCACTTGTGGCGCACGCTTCATTAAAGCAGCCGACTGATCCAGAATCGACAGATTGATTTCCGGAATTTCAGTTGAACCTGCTGCAAAGTTAATGGCTTGTAGGTTTAAAGCAGTCGCGACATCAAGTGCACGGATCTGCTCTGGTTGTATACTGGCCAACACTTTGTCAGCTTCATTGCTTTGAGCACTTGCCATCTGTTGAGGATTAACCGGTTGCTGCGTCATCACCTGCATATTTTTGGCCAGATGACGGATTTCACTGGCAATACGCACTGCATCTGCTGAGTTGGCGGCCTGCACAGATACCTGATCACCCATCCAGTTCAGGCTAACATTCGGTACACCCTGTATGCTTTTCAGTACTGTAGGAATCACATCCTGATCAATAAATTGCGAATGGTAGTTCTGGTTATTTGCCGTTCCACAGCCAATATTATAGTTATAAATCTGTTTGATCTCATTTTGCAGGATTTGCATATATTGCGGGTCATTTAACTGTACCTGACAGCTGGTCATCTGCCCTTCACTTCCCGTACTCAGCTTTAAAAATGCTGGCTGAGTCACTGCTGCCTTACTATTCTGCATGTCACGGATATCATCCGGGTCATCATCACGGGTACAGCCGCGGAAGAAGAACATGATGAGCACTGCAACAGCAATGAAAGCGATCACTGGCACAATGAAAGCATTACGTTTAGCTTTCTGAATAGGTGGTTCAGTTGGTTTTGGATCAATCCCCGGCACTGGCGTAGGATTATGATTCACCAGTGGTGAAGCACCCATAGAAAGTAGTAATGGCGAAGCCCAAGTCGGCACAGCTTTCTGAATCGACTCGTTATTGGTTTCAATCACATAATTGACTGCATCAGGTGTAGATGCCTCAGCTTCTGTTTTTAAATATTCAATAGTGGGTTTAATGGAACGGTTTAAGGTCTGTTCCAGTTGGTCTTGTGGGACTCCATTCGACTGACTCGAAATATGCTCCAGCACTTGCTGTTTCAGTTCCGACTTTTCCGCAAACAGCTCGCTGACTTTAGGATTCAGCTGATTGGTCAAGCTGTCCACCCGATCTGGATTGGCACGCAAGATACTCAGCAAGATCGGATAAAATTGTCCCAGTGCCTGATCCTTTTCAGCCACGTATTCCGTTTCACCTTGAAGCACGCTTGGAGTGACGTTAGTTTTTAATCGTTCAATCAGGTCTGTGTTCATAAAGCCACCATTCTTTTCTTTTGATTTTTTTAATGTTTCGTCAAGAATGAGTGTAACGAGCCCTCTTTTTAGAGGATGTAATTAATTGTATGGATATCATAAAGTTTCACGAGTTCTGTTGAACTCTGTTAATTCATACAGCGCCAACTGTAGTGAGCTTTTAACGATCAAGCTGATTCGTGGAAATAATTTTACGCATGAATCGCCTCTTTATAATCACCATACCGGAAATTCTAATCAGACTGATGCTGTGAGTGATCATGACGAGATATTTGTCGTTCTAATTGTCGGTGATCAGTATAGACTTGTTGGGCAAACCCCCAGATTCCAGAAAATAGTATCACAATAAAAGCAACAACTATTCCGAGACCAATCCCCTGAACTTTATTTTGCTGGTACTGTTTTCTTACGGACATAGTCTGCAGTCGAGTCCATCTAGGTACAGGTTTGGCTGCCAGTGCTTCCAGAATTGGTGTCGCCCAGGTCGGCAATGCCTGATGGATCTCCTCTGCATGATGATCCAGCAAATGTACAATTCCCTCCACTTGAATGGTTCCTGCTTCATGCTCAAGAAAACCCAAGCACGGAATAATGGCTCGATTAAGTACCTGTTCAAATTCCGTTTCAGGAATCGGCCGGTTTAATTGTTGCTGCAACTTTTGCAGATATTGCTGTTGAAGCTGGTAATTACCCTGAAAGATTGCGTTAATGCTCGGGTCAAGCTGCTGGATTAAATCAGCAATTAAAGACGGATGTACATGCAAGATACTCAATAAAAAAGGATAGAAGCGACAAAGTGCCTGATCCTTTTCTAGCAGATCATTAAGCTCATCTTTCAATATGTAAGGCGTAACAGTGACATTGAGTTTTTTGACAAGATCCATGCTCATGAGCTGCACCATTTTGTCATTACATTGGTATTAGTCTCTAATAAGTCGCGGTGCAGTATCTGTAAATTATTGTTGGCTTATCACATGCTATATTTATCTTTAAAGCTTTATTTTTACTATAAAAAAAGCCAGCCGAAGCTGACTTTTTAAAAATTCAACTTCTTAAGGTTCTAAATAATAAATTTTCTGACGCAATTCATTTGTGCGCTCTCTAGTCATATTAGTTTCACAATTCAAACGTGAAACTTCCGGATTATCTGCATTTGAACTTTGTAACTTACACTCCAAATCACGCTTTTTAAGCCAAATTCGTTGTTCTTTGAGTAGCTGTTCACGGACATCTTTTGTCGTTGCATTCCAGACCAAGTTTAAGTTTTCATTAGCTTGATCTAAGTTAGTTTGAGCTTCTGTGATCAACAAAGATTGATATTCTTCTGCTGCCGCCGACTCTTCTGCTAAACGTTTCATTTCTTCTTGTTTAGCTAACTCCGCTGCATTTTGTCTTGCACCTTTTAATAAAGAATCAATTGCAATATCTCTCACAAACACAGCTAAAGCATCAGGATTTTCTAGTGTAACAAATACTTTCTTACCATCATCAGTTGGTTGTACAAAATATTCAATTTCTTTCTTAAGCTGATTATTTTCAAAATTTAAATCAGATAATACTGCCGCTTGTGAAATATTATTTTCCTCATAGACTGCTCTAGCTGCATCAGCGTCTTTGATCATTTGGGCTGGAATATTGACTACTAAATTTGTAACACAGTAATTCTTCTTACTATTAGGATCTGCATTATTTGTTCGAACATCAGTCACATTAAATGTTATTTGTTGTAGAGCACTTCTTAATTTGCCCATGTCTACTGTAACATTTTCAGTTTCAATAATTTCTTTTACCCTGTTACTAGCAATCTCTGCAACATTTTTACTAAAGGCTTCTACAAATGTTTGTTTTGTAATCTCACTATCACACTTGACACTTGAACCTGCAATTGAGGATACCTTCTCGCATCCCACTAAAGTCAATATACTAAAAGTCAAAGCTAATAATTTAATGTTCATATCAAATACCATTAGTAATCTTCATAATATTCTTCGCTTGCCAAATCTGCTGCAGCTTCTGCTTCTTGAGCTGCAATTACTGCATCTTCAGCTGCTTGTGTTGCCGAATACCTATTAGCTTGGCTTTGTTGTTTCTTTTCAGCTTCTTTTAATTTCACTTGATTTTTTTCAATTTGAGGTTTCAAAAATGCGTATGTCAAAGTATCTGTAATTAATGTATTAACAGGAGAAGAGTTTTTTACTAAAGCAAAAATTTTGTCACCCTTATCATTAGGTTGTAAGGTATATTCAAGAACCAAATTTATTTTTCCATTCTCATAATCAACTTCTAAATTATGAGCTTGTGTTTCGGTTAATTGAGCTTCAACTTTTGCTCTAGCTTCATCAGACTTTTTAAGCAAATCAGAAGGTATCGTAGTTGATAAATCAATCGAACAATTAGTTTTAGGACTATTTGGGTCAATAAATTCAGTACGACTGTCGGACAAGGTAAAAGTAATATTTTGGGCAGACAATTTTAATTTAGCTGGATCGAGATCTTTAATCGCGCCATCAGCAATTAAGGATTTTAATTCACTCTCTAAAGATTTATCTAAATTACTTTTTAAAACATTATTCACCAATGTTAAAGCATCTTGATCATCACATGCGATATGATTTGAAAAGAATGGACTTTTACATGCTGTTACAGAAATAGCAATAGCTGTAATTGTTAAAATTTTCTTATAAAACTTCATATTACCCCCTTATTTTTCTCGTGAAATATACATAAGTTTACAAAAAAATTCTATGTTGAAATAAAAAAAGCCGACTAAAGTCGGCTTTTTAAAATTTACTGTGATCTATGACTAATTGAATAATCGAAGGACTTTACCTTTCACAGTTTGATTGATCAATGGCGTATTTTTACCCTGTGATACAATGGTTTCTTTGGTTAAAGTCCATTCCAGCTCTGGATCCACCAGTACCCAGCCTGCTTCCTGAATCCAGCGATCTTGCATTTTCGCTACAGTCGCAGGTGCCAGAGTGACTTTCTCTACCCATTCCAGTGGGGTAAACAAACCTTCATTTACTAATTGCACACCGAATGGTACAAAAGTATCAAAAGCAGTAAAGCCCGATTGAGTTTCAGCAAACGGTGCCATTTTTGCAGAACTGCTCAGTGGTTCGTGATGGGTACAGATTGCATCTATCACACCAGATTTCACACCTTGGCGTAACAGCTCTTTGTCATTTTCAGAACGTAGCGGCGGACGTACATGCGCTAGTGAGTTAAAGCCATCAATCAGTGCATCAGTTAAATGCAATTGATGCATGGCGACATCACACGTCACCGGTAGACCTTTTTCTTTGGCAATACGGATCAGTTCAACTGAAGCACCACAAGACAACAGGCCAAAGTGAGCACGGACTTTGGTTGCTTCAATCATCAGCAGGTATTTGGCAATGGCCACAGTTTCAGCCAGTGCCGGAATCATTGGCAGACCTTGGCGAGATGCAATAAAGCCTTCATGTGCACAGCCATCTTTGGCGATTTGTGGCTCTTCTGCATAGAACACCACAGTCAGATTCAAACCAGCTGCATATTCCAGGGTACGAATCACCACGTCATCATCAGCAAACGGTGCATTGGCATTAGAAACTGCAGTACAACCGCCTTTCTTCAGACCAGCCATATTGGCAGGTTGGTTGCCTTTTAGCCCTTGGGTCTGTGCACCAATTACTTCCAGGTAAATACCACCATCTAGCATGGCTTTTTCAACCAGACCGTGAATCAGGGCACCATTGTCCTGTACGATTGGTTTTGAATCTGGGGGGGTAAATACGTGCAGAATCCCGTTTTCACGCGCCGCCTTCCCTTCAGATTTCAGGGTACCGTGCTGTTGTTGGCCTGGCTCACGTAAACGTGCACACAGATCCACCATAGTTGGCATCAGCCATTTACCTTGACCATCAATAGTTTCAGAAACATTGACGGTTTCAGCTACACGCTTGCCATTTTCCAGGTAAACAGTTTTTACGGTATCCGTTTTTTCGATTGGATCCAGAACTCGAACATTCTCAATTTTTAAAATAGACATGACTTATTCCTTATACCGCAATCGCTTCAATCAAACCTTTTTCCTGGAGCTGACCTTGCATCGCAAGGGCTAACACCGCCATACGCACTGCAATACCATTGGTCACCTGATGCAGGATCACTGACTGTGGGCCATCGGCAATGCTGGAATCGATTTCCACACCACGGTTCATTGGTCCTGGGTGCATCACGATGCAGTCTGGTTTTGCCAGTGCCAGGCGTTCCTTGTTCAAGCCGTACATTTTGTAGAATTCAGCTTGTGAAGACAGCGCTGGTGAATCAATACGTTCATTCTGGATACGCAAGGTAATGATCACGTCACAGTCCTTGATGCCATCTTCCATGTTATTGAACAGACGCACTTCTGGACCGTAGTCATCAAAACCATAAGGCAGCAATGTATTCGGTGCAACTACACGAATATCTTTACAGCCCAGGGTTTGCAACGCAGCAATATCGGAACGTGCCACACGTGAGTGCTTGATATCGCCAATAATGGCAATAGAAATATCTTTATAATCTTTTTTAGTTTCACGGCGAATGGTCAACATGTCCAGCATCGCTTGGGTTGGATGGGCATGACGGCCATCACCGGCATTAATAATTGCCACATGTGGACAAACGTCTTTGGCAATAAAATGCGCTGCACCTGAAGATGAATGACGCACCACAAAAATGTCCGCAGCCATCGCTTCAAGGTTCCACAGCGTATCGCGTAGCGTTTCACCTTTAGAAGTACTTGAACGAGCGATATCGATGTTCAGCACGTTAGCTGAAAGACGCTTTGCAGCCGCCTCAAACGTGGTACGGGTACGGGTAGAATTCTCGAAAAAGAGGTTCATCACCGTTCGCCCTTCGAGCAAATTATTGGTAATGAGCTGATTTTGGTCATTAAAAAAGGACGCCGCGGTGTCCAATATTTTTGTAAGAGTTTCTTTAGAAAGACCTTCGATAGTCAAGAAGTGTTTTAAATTGCCTTCTTTATTGAGTTGAATCTGGCTCGGTGTATGCAATGCAGCTAAGTGCATGAGAGATTCCTTATACGTTAAGTCAACGTATTATACAGAGATTCACTCTTATTCGCACTTGGGAAATCGGCTACTTGTACAAAAACCGGCTCGATAATAAAAATTGATTTTGAAATTCCTATGTATTTTTTCAATAAGATAATTTAAACGAATTTTTAGAGTGAATATTTTATGTTCTAAAATGGCATCCAAGTCTGGAGCTTGAATGCCATAACTGATCTAGCGCAGTGCACCAATATAATGATGTGAGACTTGTGCCCGATAAATGTCATCTTCAGTTGGTTCAACTTTCAATAATTCATCGTTATTTTTCTGCTGTGAACCTGCTTTTTGACTTATGTTCGAATCGGAAGAGAACTCGAATACGTCTTTAAATTTTTCAACCAGGCGCAGTAATTCCGGATCACGTGTGGCTTCGGCTAATGCAATCACATGTTCGGCATAATCACTATTCTCAGACAAATAAATGGCATCAATCACCCGGCCTGAAACTCGTCTTAAACGTGCATAGATTAAAGTTGCAATTGAAAAACTTTCTGTATTGACCATTCTTGATTCCCCAATCATTTAAAAATCGAGATTGCAGCCTCTCCCCAGCGACTGCAATCTCGTGATAATTACTACAGCAATATCCATACCAAAATTAAAAAACCCATCTGCAATTAAGACAGGCTTTTTATAAAAACCGCAATTCAGTTATAAATCAGAATAGGCTAAAACTTACATGCCCTTCATCATATTTGGCCGAACCGCCTTTTCTTGCTACATCATCCTGAATATTCTCATAATTTCCTCTTTCCAACTGTTCATCATCCGGCAGATCCAGCAGTTGACGCAAACGCTCGACATGCGTTGCCAGCTCTGCATCCCGGGTTTCCAGTGCCAGCGTAATCACATGATGTGCATAAGAGCGGTCCTGCATCAGATACATCACATCAATTACTCGACTATTCACTTTTCTTAACCGTGCATACAACAGTGTTGCAATGGAAAAAACATCATCACGACCGGATGTAATATTCACCCTATATCCCTCTGTAAAATAAAAGATTTAATCAACAAGTTCCTCTTGTTGATGCTGTGTAATTTTACATATCTCATGAATTTTCAATTTGCTTTTTATACCAAGATTAAGAGCTTTTTATAATTATTAGCTCTCACTGTAATGAGCCAGATTTATAAAAAATTCCACAGCTTTAATAGCCAAAATACGGTAAACTTGGCGCAGTTTTTATTTATTCTTTTCCGGTCTCTCTATTTTATGAATACCTCTTCACGTTTAAGCAATTATTGGGTCACCTGTGCCGATGGTCTGGAAACCTTATTAGAAGAAGAAATCAAAGGTTTAGGTGTTCAGAATATTGAACGTTTCCCGGGTCGTCTGACCTTCAAAGGTACGCTGGAAAATGCTTACCGCATCTGCATGTGGTCACGTCTGGCATCACGCGTTCTGATGCCGATTCACACTCATGAAATTGAATTTTCCCATGATGCACGTGATGTCGCTGAAGAGCTTTATGAAGGTGCAATCAGCTTCGACTGGTCGCTTATTTTTGCACCACAAAGTACCTTTGCCATCCGTCTACATGTCGAACGTGAAATCAAGGTCAATACCCAGTTTGCCACTTTGCGTGCCAAAGACGGCGTGGTGGATTCCTTTATGGAAGCTGTGGGTAAACGTCCAAGTATCGACACCAAATCGCCTGAAATTACCATGTACATTCTGGCGGGTAAAAAAGCCCATACTTACTGCCTGGACCTGTCTGGTGACTCACTGCATAAACGTGGCTACCGTCGTTTCATGACCGAAGCACCAATTAAGGAAAACCTGGCAGCAGCGATTCTGCAAAAAGGCGGCTTAAAAGACTGGAATCCAGACATCGTGGTTGATCCAATGTGTGGTTCAGGAACATTTATTATTGAATCGCTGATGATCCTGACCGACCGTGCACCAGGTATGGTACGTCGTTTCGGCTTTAATGGCTGGAGTGGTCATGACCATGACTTGTGGATGAGCATCAAAGCCGAAGCGGTTGAACGCCATAAAGCGGCTCTGGAAAACCCTTTGCCAAAATTCTATGCCTTTGATGCCGACTGGGAAGCAGTCAAAGCTACCAAGCAAAACATTATTGCTGCCGGTTTTGAAGCACTACTGGATCGTATCATCATTGAAGAACGCACCCTCTCGGATTGGCCAGACTTTCAGGCTGAAGGCAAAAAAGTATTCTTCGTGACGAATCCACCATACGGTGAGCGTCTGGGTGACAAAGCTTCTAACCGTGCTTTGTACTTGGGTCTGTCTAATTTACTGCAAAAGAACTTCCCGAATCAGAAAGCAGCAGTCATCGCGGCGCAGGTGGAACAGGCCGATGTCCTTGCCTTTAACGATCCACAATTATTGCGTTTGATGAATGGTAAACTGCCGATCTATATTCGTTTTGGTACAGTAAAACCTGCAGCAGTGACTCAGCCTTTCCTGGCCAACTGGCAGCCACAGCAATTCGAGCCAATCGAAGGTGCAATGGAATTTGCCAATCGTCTGACCAAGAACATGCAGGCGCTACGTAAATGGGCTGTGAAAGAAAATGTATTCTGCTTACGCCTGTATGATGCTGACCTGCCCGACTTTAATGTCGCGATTGACCTGTATGGCGATCGTCTGCATGTGCAGGAATATGCTCCACCGAAGAAAATCGATCCTGAAAAAGCCAAAAAACGTTTCAACCTGGCGCTGCAAGCCATTCGTGCTGTGACTGGTCTAGGCCGTGATGCCATCTTCATTAAAACTCGTGCCCGTCAGGAAGGTAAAAACCAGTACACTAAACAAAGTACTGCCTCTAAGCGCTTTATCGTGCAGGAGGGTCAAGCCAAGATTCTGGTCAACCTGACTGACTATCTGGATACCGGTCTGTTCCTGGATCACCGTCAGATGCGTCTGCGCATTTTCCGTGAAGCCAAAGGCAAGCATTTCCTGAACCTGTATAGCTATACTTCTACAGCAAGCTTGCATGCAGCACTGGGCGGTGCAGCAAGTACAACTAGTGTGGACTTGTCCAATACTTACCTGAACTGGTCAAAAGAAAACTTCGTCCTGAATGGTTTGACTGTAGATCATGCTGATCAACAACATCAGTTCTTTGCTTCTGACTGTTTCGAATGGCTGAAAGAAAGTCATGAGCAATATGACCTGATCTTTATCGATCCGCCAACCTTCTCCAACTCAAAGAAATTCTACGGCACTTTTGACGTACAACGTGACCACGTGTCCTTGATTAAACGTGCCATGAACCGCTTAACTACCGATGGTACCTTATACTTCTCCAATAACTACCGTGGTTTCGAGATGGATGAAATGATTGAAGGCCTGTATGACGTTCAGGAAATCACTCATGAAACCATTGGTCCAGACTTTAAGCGTAACCAGAAAATCCACCGTGCCTGGAAAATTACCCATCCAAAAGTGTAATTTGATCATGCATTGACTTCTTTTATCACTCTGCTTTTCATTTCTCCCTCTGGGAGAAAAAGAAAGAGGGGGTAAATTGTGATGAAAGAAGTAAAAACAAAATAAAAAAACCCAGCCTAGGCTGGGTTTTTTTATTCCACTCTTATCGATTAGTTAAGTTTCATCTTGTCGAACACCAGATGATCCCCTTCACCGCTGACCACAATGGTGTCGCCAGGATTGAACTTGCCTTCGAGGATGCTCTGAGCCAGACCATTTTCAATACGTTGTTGAATCGCACGTTTTAATGGACGAGCACCGTACAATGGATCGAAGCCTACATCAATCAACTGATCGAATGCACTGTCTTCAACATTCAGACGCAAGTCGCGTTCTGCCAGGCGTTGACGCAGACGGTTCAACTGGATATCAGCAATACCACGAATCTGGTCTTTTTCCAGAGAGTGGAATACTACGATCTCGTCGATACGGTTAATGAACTCAGGACGGAAGTGTTCCGATACCGCATTCATCACCACACTACGCACTTCATCTTTGGTTGCACCACTACCCAATTCACGTACGTCGCTTGAACCCAGGTTTGAAGTCATTACGATTACAGCATTCTTGAAGTCCACGACACGACCTTGTGAGTCAGTCAGACGACCATCATCCAATACTTGTAGCAAGATGTTGAATACGTCTGGATGGGCTTTTTCCACCTCATCAAACAGGATCACACTATAAGGTTTGCGACGTACCGCTTCAGTCAGTACACCACCTTCTTCATAGCCCACATATCCTGGAGGCGCACCGACCAGACGGCTGACTGAATGTTTCTCCATGAACTCAGACATATCGATACGTACCATTGCATCATCACTGTCGAACAGGAAGTTCGCCAAGGCTTTGGTCAACTCGGTTTTACCCACACCAGTCGGTCCAAGGAACAGGAATGAACCACTTGGACGGTTCGGATCGGACAAACCGGCACGTGAACGGCGAACCGCATTGGAAACAGCCACCACAGCTTCATCCTGACCCACCACACGGCTATGCAGGAATTCTTCCATATGCAGCAGTTTTTCACGTTCACCCTGCATCATTTTCGATACAGGAATACCGGTGGCTGCACTGACTACTTCAGCAATCTCGTTGTCGGTGACTTTGTCACGTAGCAACTTAGGTGCTGCAGTGTCTTCTGCTGCTTCGATACGTTCTAACTGTTTTTGCAGTTCCGGAATTACACCATATTGATAACGTGCGGCTTCAGCTAGATCACCTTCACGCTGGGCTTTTTCCAGAGCAATACGGGCTTGATCCAGTTTCACCTGAATGTCTTTATTGCCCGCAACCAGTGCCTTGTCTGCACGCCAGATTTCTTCAAGCTCACTATATTCTTTCTCAACTGAAGCAATCTGCTCTTCCAGATGTTTCACTTCACCTTGCGCACCAGAGTCCTCATCTTTTTTCACCGCTTCAAGCTGCATTTTCAGCTGGATCAGACGGCGTTCCAGTTTATCCAGTGCTTCCGGTTTAGAGTCCAGCTCCATTTTGATACGAGATGCTGCTTCATCAATGAGGTCAATGGCTTTGTCCGGCAATTGACGATCGGTAATGTAACGGTGCGACATTTTAGCTGCTGCGATAATTGCAGAGTCAAGAATCTGTACACCGTGGTGCGTTGCATAACGGTCTTTCAAACCACGCAGAATCGCAATGGTATCTTCTACGCTTGGTTCATCCACCAATACTTTCTGGAAACGACGCTCTAAGGCTGCATCTTTTTCAATGTACTGACGGTATTCATCCAGTGTAGTTGCACCTACACAGCGTAGCTCACCACGTGCCAGTGCCGGTTTCAGCATGTTACCAGCATCCATGGCACCATCACCTTTACCAGCACCGACTAATGTGTGCAGCTCATCGATGAACAGGATGATTTCACCTTCGTGTTTCGCTAGGTCTTTCAGAACAGCTTTTAGTCGTTCCTCAAATTCACCACGGTATTTGGCACCGGCCAGCAATGAACCCAAGTCCAGAGACAAGACACGTTTGCCTTTCAGGCCTTCTGGCACTTCACCATTCACAATACGTTGTGCCAAGCCTTCAACAATGGCGGTTTTACCAACACCTGGTTCACCAATCAGCACCGGGTTATTTTTGGTACGGCGTGACAGAACCTGAATGGTACGACGGATTTCATCGTCACGACCAATCACTGGATCCAGCTTGCCTTGTAGCGCACGTTCAGTCAGGTCAATCGTATATTTATTCAGGGAATCACGCTGATCTTCATGACTATTGCTCATGACTTTCTCATTGCCTCGAATTTGATTAATCACTTGTTTCAGGGCATCTGCCTTCACGCCCACATTATTTAAAATATTTTTGGTCGTACCTGTTTCAGCCAGCGCCAGTAACACCCAGTCTGTCGACAGGAACTCATCTCCGGCTTTCTGGGCAAAGCTATCTGCCAGATGCAAAGCTTTGGCCGCTTCAGGACTCAGGTTAATATCACCGGTGTTATGACTTAAGGTCGGGGCATCTTTCAGGGCTTGTTGCAGCTTGCTCTGCAAGTCACGCAGATTCGCTCCAGCCTGTTGCAGCATGCTGACATTGGAGTTTTCATCCAGCAGGGTTGCCAGAATATGGATACCGTCTATAGAAGCATGGTCCTTGGACATGGCCAGGGATTGTGCATCAGAAAGCGTTTGCTGCAGGCGATTTGTAAATTTCTCAAAGCGCATTCTTGTTATTCCTCACAACAAATTTTCAACTTAATTCATATATGGGAGCAGGCGCATAAATTTCAAATAAAATTTTATATATTTTTCAAAAGCTTAATAAAATAATCACATAGTCTTCAATATTAATATTGGTCTTCTAGGAAAAGATTTCAAGTGAGCGAAAGTAGAATTTTTATAGAGAGGATGAACTATTAATATCTTATTCAATTAACTTTAATATTTAACTACTCGACATAAAATAGACTGATGTTTAAAAGTTATTGTAACCATTCCACCAGATGTAATACTTTCTTGAGTCCCTTCTCGGTTTGCATGAGTGATCTAGGTGTTTGATGATTCAGAAGCCTATTGGGCGAATCGATAAAACGGCGCATCCAGTTTAAGTCACCACCATTCAGGCTAAATAGCTCTCGATAGATACAAACCAAAGTTAAAGCCCGTTCTCCTTCTGCTGCATTTGGATCCAATCCATCTTCCTTTAGGGTTAAAGATAATTCTGTTTCAGATATACCTAGAATCAATGCAAGCTCGGAGTCTTTCAGTTGCAACTGTTCAGCCAAGTTGAATACTGCTTTCGCTAATACCTTGGATTTTGAAATATTTGTTTCACTATTCATTTTTATAAAGTTATGTTCATGAGTCTTGTTTTGATTATGCGGCTTTTATTCTTTGCCAGCTATGTCGTTTATCATCAAATTTAATCACTTATACAAATAAAAATGCCCTCCCTTGGAGGACATTTAAAACTAATACTTGAACAATTATGGCGCCGGGTTTGGCTGCTGACGGTGAATCGCTTCAATGCCCTGCAAAACTTCTTCAGACAGATCTACATCAAAGGCCTGTATATTTTCTTTCAGCTGATCCAGATTGGTTGCACCAATAATGGTACTGGTCACAAAGAACTGTTGCTTGATGAAAGCGAGCGCCAGTTGGGTCAATGTCAGACCATGCTTTTCAGCCAGCTGTGCATATTGCTCGACGGCCCATTCACTTTCCGGATTGCTATAGCGGCTAAAGCGAGAGAATAGGGTGACACGTGCATTGGCTGGACGGGCACCATGACGGAATTTACCAGTCAGATAACCAAAGGCTAGCGGAGAATATGCCAATAAACCCACCCCTTCATATTTGGCAATTTCCGACATGCCAATTTCATAAATCCGGTTTAACAGGCTGTATGGATTTTGCACGCTAACAAATTTGGATAGACCCAATTTTTCTGCCAGATGCAAGAATTTCATGGTGCCCCACGGCGTTTCATTGGACAGGCCGATATAACGGATACGGCCTTTTTTAATCTCATCATGCAAAGCCGTCAGAGTTTCTTCCAGATCCGTCACTGCACGATCTTCTGCCGCTTCCACATTACCATAACCCAGTTTGCCAAAGAAGTTGGTTGGTCGTTGTGGCCAGTGTAGTTGGTACAGGTCGATATAATCGGTTTGCAGGCGTGACAGTGAATTATCAATTGCAGAAGAAATCTCTGAAGCTACAAAGCGAGTTTGACCATCACGGATATGACTACCGCCTTGGGAAGGACCAGCAATTTTAGAAGCTAAAAATAGCTTGTCACGGCCACCACGTGAAGCAATCCAGTTACCGATAATGCGCTCTGTCGCGCCCTGAGTTTCCGGTTTTGGCGGTACGGGATACATCTCTGCGGTATCCCAGAAATACAGCCCCTGATCCAGTGCATAGTCCAGTTGTTCAAAGGCTTCGTCTTGAGTATTTTGTTCACCAAAAGTCATGGTGCCCAGACAAATTTCTGGAAGTAAAATGCCGGTATCTGCAAGTGGTTTAAATTGCATGAATAATCCCTGTCTGTTCTAAGTCAGCTTGTATAAATGAAGCTTATAAATATAAAGTGTGCTTAGAGTATAGAAGGAAAGTGATAGGCTGAAATCATCTTTTCTGAGAAGTTTGTTCTTATTTGTGATGATGAATTTTCAGCAGGCATAAAAAAGCAAACCCGAAGGCTTGCTCTTTTCTAGTATCTGAATTTTATTCTTCTTCAAACTCTTCTTCAGCCGGTGCTTCATTCTCTTCTAGTGAAGCATCAAAAATCAAAATTGCTTTACCGTCGGTCTCGATCATGCCTTGCTCTTCTAAAGTTTTCAGGACACGGCCCACCATTTCACGGGAACAGCCCACGATACGGCCAATTTCCTGACGGGTAATCCGGATCTGACGACCATTTGGCAAGATCATCGCTTCAGGCTGAGCAGACAGATCGATCAGGCAGCGTGCAATACGGCCAGACACATCGATAAATGCCAGGTCAGTCACTTTACGGGTGGTATTTTTCAGACGGCGAACCAGCTGGGCAAATACCGCATAACTTAAGTCAGGATATTGCTTGCTCAGTTCATGAAAATTTTCGTAGCTAATCTCGGCAATTTCACAAACGTCACGTGTACGCACTTCTGCAGTACGTTGTGGATTTGCTTCGAATAAGCCCATTTCCCCAAAGAAGTCACCTGCGTTCAAATACGCTACGACAATTTCACGCTCATCATCTTCACGAAGAATGATCGATACAGACCCCTTCAGAATCAAATATAAAGATTTGGATTCTGTTCCTGCATCAACGATCGTTGTACGTTTTGGGTAACGATTAATATATGCACGTTTTAATAATGCTTTCACCGATTCTGGCAGTTGGCCCGGAGACAGCGCATCTGTGCTTAATTGTGAAAAGTTTGAAGTCATGCTAACAGTTCCAAATAAGGATAATTTTTAGATCGCACAAGACCTAATATGAACTTGTCACACAGTGGGAATGAAATTCCTTATCAACCCAATTTATGTTAGTGTACAGTTACTTCGTAAATTTATAGCTTTTTTTAGGTAGTTGCAATGCAAACAAGTGTACATTGGCTAGAGAATGTTGCTTTTGAGGCAAAAACTCAGAGTGGTCATACTGTGGTAATGGATGGCTCGCCAGAATACGGCGGTGAGAACCGTGGTCCTCGCCCAATGGAACTGATTTTGACTGGTCTGGGTGGTTGTGCTTCGTTTGATATTGTCACTATTTTAAAGAAAGCGCGTCAGGAGATTACTGACGTTCGCTGTGAACTGAAAGCGGAACGTGCGGATGCCATTCCTGCGGTATTTACGAAGATTCACCTGCATTTTGTGGTGACCGGTAAAGGCATTAAAGAAAAACAAGTCGCTAAAGCCGTAGAACTGTCTGCAGAAAAATACTGTTCTGCTAGCAAAATGCTGTCTGATGGCGGTGTAGAAATCACTCACGATTTTGAAATTATTGAAGCTGAATAATTCAGCTCATATAAAAAGAAAGCGGTCCAGGTGGCCGCTTTTTCTTTCTCTAAAAAATACTTTTGTAGAGAATTTACTCAGTCCGCAGCATAGGTCTGATAAGTTGAACCATCCTCAAAAATCACCTGCTTTTCCGGCCATCGCAGTGCCGCCAATTTATTTGAAAATTCACGCTGCTGCTGTCGATCCAGATAACGTTTCCCCACCGAATAATCCACACAAAAGACATTCTGTTTTTGACCGAACCACTGCAAGGGATCAATTCGCTGGAACAGTCCGGCCTTGCCTTCAGTTGGATTCAATTTACGCCAGTAATGTCCGATCACCACCGGGATATCATCATGATAATGTTCCCACCACGGCAGACGGTCCTTCATGCGCCATTTGCCACCCGCATAGATCGGCTTATCAGTCATATACTCGGCACCTGAGGTGACAACCTTAATCGGGTTATACATCTGCTCAATCCATTCTTTTTGAGCCAGATGTTTGAGCCATGGAATTTCACTATTGGGATCGGTGAGTTCTTTACGGTACTGCTCTTCTTCCTGCAATGCGGGTTCTGCAATGCCTACATCATCTATCTGTTGCTGGGTTTGCTGGACAAAATGATCATAGGCTTCACGTAAATGCCGATGATCCAGTGTCTTTAAGCGAAAAATTGAGGTTTCATCCCAGCAGGCATGCACCACACGCAGCTGCTCGGATTCAAGCGCAATAGGTAAAGTTTGCAAAAATTGTAAAATCCACTGCTGGTCTTCAGGGGTAGCGGGTACGGAATTAAAAGACTTCTGGTCATCCATATGCGGAGAACCAAAATACCAGCCATTGCCTTCACGACAGGATTCATTCAGCAGGTTCAGTTCATGATTACCCAAAATAGAGTAAGCTTTGCCGCGCTCCATTAACAGCTTGACCTGACGCATCACTGCGACACTGTTCTGTCCGCGGTCACACAGATCGCCAACAAAAATCAGTTTGCGCTGCTGTGGATGTTCACCTTCGAGGTTATAGCCCATGACATGCAGGAGGCTGTTTAAGGCATCAATTTCACCATGAATATCGCCAACAATGTCGAACCGATTTCCCTGAATCGGCTGGATGAACTGATATGACATTCAGATACCTCCTGCGACATTAAGTGATAACAGTGAAACTCTGGTTACAACTATTATTTTAATTTTTTCAGCGCTGTTACGGTATTGTCAATACGCTGAATCGATGGTTCAAGTCCCATAAATTCCGACTCGATTTCATAAAGATAATCTTGTATTTCCGTCGCTGAATAATTGCCATTTAACATCCGGCAAACATCATGTGCATAGCTGTCATATTCATCCTGACAGGCTGCCACATCGCCTACACCAATCGGATCCCAAAGCTGATTGAGGATTTGTCGTACCTGATGAAATTCAATGCTTTTCAATATTATGTACCCTATTTTGTGAAGATTAGAAAGCCTCAAAATATAAAAGTGATTTTACTTCTTGCTGGTATTCCTCAGAATTAAATACGACCTGTCCATATTGTTCAAACTGGGCAATATTCGGATCATCTGTTTTGAGTAAAAAGACCTTTGGAAATTGAGCCTGTAAGAATTTCTGATCTAGCTGATTCAACTTAGGAAAATACAGCCCATAACCTGCCCAATGCTGAACCGCAAGCTGAAGTACCTGATGATTTTCATTTTCATGTTCAGCCATGATCACTTCAGGTTGAAATTGCTGAATGATCTGTTCGTAGTTTTGATCTAGAGTGATTTGTTGCTGAATTTCTTGATGATTAACTGTTTTTATAATTTGCATTGCCTTCTCTTTCTTTACTATCTTTCCTTTTAAGTATAAGAAACTGAAGCAATAAATCCATTTATAAACGGCTGATGAAAGACACAAATTGTCGCCTTAGAAAAACATAATTTTTTATTTTAAAAACAAAAACCGGCGCCTAAGCACCGGTTTTTTTTCACTTCACTAACCTCAAAGTTAGTACGGCTTGATTAAGCGCTCAGTGATTCAATGATTTGGTTCAGCGTAGCACTTGGACGCATTACTGCATTTACTTTCGCAGGATCAATTGCGTAGTAACCACCGATGTCTACAGATTTACCTTGAACAGTGTTCAGCTCTTCAACGATTTTTGCTTCGTTTTCAGCCAGTGATTTCGCGATCGGTGCGAATTTAGCTTTCAGTTCAGCATCTTCGTCTTGAGCAGCAAGCGCTTCAGCCCAGAATTTAGCCAGGTAGAAGTGGCTGCCACGGTTGTCCAGTTCACCAGTACGACGTGATGGAGATTTTTCATTGTCTAATAACAGACCAGTTGCATGGTCAAGTGTCTTAGCCAGCAGTTTCGCACGTGCGTTGTTTTCTTTGATGCCCAGCTCTTCCAGAGAAACAGCCAGTGCAAGGAATTCACCCAGAGAGTCCCAACGTAAGTGGTTTTCTTCAACCAGCTGTTGTACGTGTTTAGGCGCAGAACCACCAGCACCAGTTTCGTACATGCCGCCACCTGCCATTAGAGGCACGATAGATAACATTTTCGCTGAAGTACCCAGTTCCATGATTGGGAACAAGTCAGTCAGGTAGTCACGCAGGATGTTACCAGTTACAGAAATGGTATCCAGACCGCGAGCAACACGTTCAAGTGTGTAACGCATTGCACGTACTTGAGACATGATTTGGATGTCCAGACCTTCGGTATCGTGGTCTTTCAGGTAAGTTTGAACTTTTTTGATCAGTTCGTTTTCGTGTGGACGGTATGGGTCTAACCAGAAGATTGCTGGCATGCCAGAGTTGCGGGCACGAGTTACAGCCAGTTTTACCCAGTCGCGGATCGGCGCGTCTTTCACCTGACACATACGCCAGATATCGCCTTCTTCCACGTTTTGAGACATCAACACTTCACCAGTTTCGATGTCAGTGATGTTCGCAACACCTGCTTCAGGAATTTCGAAAGTCTTATCGTGTGAACCGTATTCTTCAGCTTTTTGAGCCATCAGACCAACGTTAGGAACAGTACCCATAGTACGTGGGTCAAAGTTACCATTCCATTTACAGAAGTTGATCATTTCTTGGTAAATACGTGCGAATGTAGATTCAGGCATTACTGCTTTACAGTCGTAAGGCTTGCCATCAGCACCCCACATTTTACCACCAGCACGGATCATTGCAGGCATAGAAGCATCTACAATCACGTCGTTAGGTGAGTGGAAGTTAGTGATGCCTTTTGCAGAATCAACCATTGCAAGCGCTGGACGATGTTCTTGACATGCGTGCAGGTCTTCAATGATTTCTTCACGTAAAGAAGTCGGCAGAGTCTCGATCTTCTCGTAAAGACCAGCCATACCGTTGTTTACGTTAATGCCGAGTTCGTCAAACAGTTTGCCATGTTTTTCGAACGCTTCTTTGTAGTAAATACGCACACAGTGACCGAATACGATCGGGTGTGACACTTTCATCATAGTCGCTTTAACGTGTAGAGAAAACAGGATGCCTGCTTCTTTACAATCCGCTAATTCTTTTTCATAGAATTCGCAAAGCGCTTTTTTGCTCATGAACATTGAGTCGATGATTTCACCGTCTTGCAGCGCAACTTTTGGCTTAAGAACGATAGTTTCACCAGACTTAGTGATCAGTTCCATTTTCACGTTGCGAGCACGGTCAAGTGTCATTGACTTTTCGCCGTGGTAGAAGTCACCTTCGTGCATGTGAGAAACGTGAGTTTGTGACCATGCTTTCCATTCACCCATAGAGTGTGGATGTTTTTTCGCATAGTTTTTAACTGCCGCAGGTGCACGACGGTCTGAGTTACCTTCACGCAATACAGGGTTTACAGCTGAACCTAAACATTTGCTGAAGCGAGCTTTCAGTGCTTTTTCTTCTTCAGTAGTTGGGTTTTCTGGATAATCAGGAATTGCATAGCCTTTAGATTGAAGCTCTTTAATACACGCAGTTAACTGAGCAACAGAGGCACTGATATTTGGAAGTTTAATGATATTTGTACTTGGATCTTGGGTAAGACGGCCTAGCTCAGCAAGGTTATCAGTTACTTTCTGTTCTTCAGTCAGGTAATCTGAAAATTCTGCGAGCACGCGTGCTGCAACAGAGATGTCAGTTTTGACAATCTCAACGCCAGCAGGCTTAGTAAAGTTCTCAATGATCGGCAGTAGTGAATAGGTCGCCAGTAGCGGCGCCTCATCGGTCAGTGTATAAATGATTTTTGACTTTCCACCAGCCATATATAGCCCCTTGCGTTTGATAGAGTTTTGAGGATCAAGCTTTTGGCTCAGACCCTATGAACCGATACGTTTGAATTAAACCTTGAAAGTATCTTATCTCTGCGCTTTACAGTCAATGAAATATCATTTCAAGTTGTGATTTTGCTGAAAAAACATACAATTTGTTGCAATTTTCCGTTGGTTATATTGCATACAATTCCGAGTAAATTCATATAGAAAAAATCTATTATCAAATATTTTATAATTTATTTTGATTAATTATCTAATTTATTGATATGTATTTTTTAAGATTATCCAGAGCCAGATGATTACTTGTGTTTCTGCAATTTTATCAACCTAGAATCATCTGTTTTTTGGTTTTGACCAGCCGATAAAAAATACAGAAAATTATTTAAATCATCTTTTCGATACTTCTATTCAAGAAATGAAAGTTTTTAACTATTAAAAATAAGCCCAAAGTAATGAAATCTGTTTTGATCAGTTGGACTTAGTGACAAGACACCCAAAACAAATTGGTCAATTTCAAACAACCCGGAAATATGCTAGCAAAATAGCTGATTTTACTGTTTTTAATTTTCGTAAAGTCATGTGATTTTCGCTTATTGATTCCACAAAATTCAGCTTTAAAAATGTAATTTCCGAACCCAAAAATTCGAACCAAGAATCCCCCTTTTTGACTCAATTTGTTGCACTTTGGACTGCATAAATGATTGTAGAAATTTGTTATGGAAAAGCTGATTTCTGGGCTACATCCAGCACAAGTCAACTTTATAGACAACCTGTACTCGCCATCGAATGAGGTCTTTCTGATATGAAAAAAGGCAATGGATATCCGCCCATTGCCTTTATTTTGCAGTTTGAATCGCTCAGATGGTATTAAAGCTATTTCTCTATTGTTAACCTGCCCGATAACGCCCTGGCCGATGGTTAATGGCCAGAAAACTACCCATAATCACCGCAGCAAAAATGGACCAAAGCACTTTGTCCAATGGCACAATCCACAACGCTAGCAATACCACAATCGAATCAATAATCATCTGGATATTACCCGCTTTGATCCCCCCCTTTTCCTGTACATATAGGGAAATAATCGTCGCGCCTCCAAGGCTGGATTTATGCCGGGCAAGAAATAGCACTCCTGCTCCCATTAAAAAACCACCGGCAATTGCGGCAAAGGCTGGATGCAAATAATCAATATGCAGATATTTAGGTGCTACATAGGTGATCAAGGACAGTAATGCTACTGATATAAAAGTCTTTAAAGTAAATGCACGGCCAATATATTTCCAGGCGAACCAGTAAAACGGCACATTGATGAAAAAGTAAATCAAACTGAATGACCAGCCTGTAGCATAGTGCAGCACAAAAGCCAAACCAGCCGTACTGCCAGTCAATAAACCTGCCTGGGCAAACATGCTCATGCAAATGCTGACAAATAAAGTGCCTGAAAAAAGTGCCTGAATATCTTCAAACAAACTGTGTTGTCTGAGATCTGTTGCTGCGGGCTGCCGCAGCGCAGAAATTACGCGAGAGTTAAGATGAATTGCCATGTTGTTCTAACCTTTAAAACTCTTTTCCGCTTGTGACGAAGCCGAGGGTTTCATTACGGTCTGTGCTTTTGACGCAGAACCAATCGGTATTTTGTTTATGCAATTTATTTGCCAGTCATGACATCTAAACCGGTTTTTATGTGATATTTCATTTCACTCTGGGTAAGAGCTCAGCTGAAATTAGCTGTAGATTAATACATTTACCCCGTTTAAAGAAAAGTAATTTGTGAACCGATACTTCAAATGCTAAAAAAGTAAAAATTCGGCTGCTGTTTTATCCGCTATTACACCGGCAACAATTTCTAAAATCACTGAGACTATAAATACAACAGAATAATGATCGGGGCTTTATACAATCAAGAAAGAATAAGATTTTAAACAGGTGAAGACTAATGGCTCGACTAGATGAAAATGAAGAAATTGAAAAAGCCGTAGATGAAGAATTTCCGGAAGAAGAGCTCGATCCTCAGGAAAAACAGGATCGGGAAATTCAACGTGGTCAGTTAGGCGTGGATAAAGACCCGCAGATCAAACGTGATCAAAAACGTCAGCAGCATGAAGATGAAGAGGACGAAAATCCATAGCTAATGGCTTTTAATTGACTACAGGCTTAATACATTTACTCAACTGATCACTTCTTTTATAAAGCCACGTCAAAATGATTGTCGGAACAATAAAACCGACTGTCACTAATACGCCATAAAAAATTGATGCATAAGGTTCTGATAACATTGCGACAAACTTCATTGGTGATGTCCATGGTGACATTTGTAATGCTAATAGTCCGATAAAAAATAGCTGCCATTTAATATTTTCATTGCTTTTTAAATGTTGTTGAAAGGCATAAGCCAGCAGTATCACGGCAAAACCAATCTCAAATATCCAGGACCAAACTCCCCATTTATTCCACAATCCAAATCCTAAATATTGCTCAGCATAGGGATACCAAGCCAAGTCGACATTATGCATTGGAAGATCCGCGATAAAATGCAAGAAACAGGACAATGTAGCGACTGCTGCAATGCGCTTATCTTTGAAAAAAAATGCACCCCAAACGAATGACCAAACAATCGCCATCAACAAGGAATGATCCCACTCAATAAAGGTCAAATTAAAATATAAATAAGGTAAAGCTTGTAAATTAGCTGTAACTTTCTCAATACCAACTGCCACCAAGATACCGTTAATAACATCAAGAAAACCTGCGCCTAAAATAATTGGGAACAAAGGAATATCCTGATATTTGGCTTTAAGTGCCATTCCCACTGCAAAGTGACCAAAGTACATGTGCTTTCCTTATAATTTTTATATTTTCTTTGACTTTATGATGTCATAAAAAGATTCATATCAGCAAATCGAACCGATCATATGCTTTTAATTATGGGTTAAAGGTTTATTACGTTGATCCCTCCACAACCTCCTGCCCTCTAGTATCGCTTTGAATCAGCCCATCTACCAGATTAATGGTTCGGTCACAGGTCTTAGATAAACGCGGATCATGGGTAACCAAGAGTACGGCGCAATCCCGTTCTTCATGTACCTTACGAAATAACGCAAACATGTCTTCTGCTGTTTGCGTGTCCAGATTCCCAGTCGGTTCATCGGCCAGTAATAAAGCCGGATTAGTAATTAAAGCTCGAGCAATAGCAACACGTTGCTGCTGACCACCAGATAATTCATTCGGTTTACGCTCGGCAAACTTTTCTAGCCCCACGGCAGCCAATAATTCACGTGCCCGATCAGTAGCCTGCTTGTCCGGTTTGCCATGTGCCAGCATCAGCGGCATCAGGATATTCTGCAGTGCAGTAAAGGCCTGAATCAGGTGATGGAACTGAAACACAAAACCAATGCTACTACCCCGTAATGCGGTACGTTCACTGTCCTGCATTTTACTGGTTGGCTGACCGAGCAGATACAGCTCACCACTGGTCGGTCGATCCAACAAGCCCAGAATATTTAATAAGGTACTTTTACCCGAACCCGATGGACCAATTAGAGCGGCAAAATCGCGTCGTTCAATACACAGGTCAATGCCATGTAATACTTCGACTTCATTCGGCTGACTGATGTTATAGGATTTACGCAGTGCCTCGAGGTGTAACACTTCCTGTGATTGTTCAGACATGACGGATCGCCTCCACAGGATCAAGTGCTGCTGCGCGGCGTGCCGGAACTGCTGCGGCCAAGACGCCAGTTAAAGTGGCCAGTAACAATGCTAGGAAGACAAGTTCAATTGGCACTGAAATATAAAACAGGCCCGGACCAAAATTATTAAATACCCAGACTAGTCCATAACTGACTGCACTCCCAATGGCTGAGCCGACCAGTCCGAAGATAGCACCCTGAAATAAGAACACTCTTAAAATCTGTGACCGGGTCGCACCAGTGGCACGTAAAATTCCGATTTCTCTCGTACGCTGCACTACGCTCACCGACATCACACTAGCAATCCCAAAAGCTACGGAAATGGTAATAAAGACCATGATCATATTGGTTGAAAGGCTTTGTGAGGAAATCGCATTCATCAACTGCGCATTGGTTTCAATCCAGCTTTCGGCCTGTAAGGAAGTGAGACGTCCAACCTGATCAGCAATCCGGTCTGCCTCGAAAAGATCATTGACACGTAGATCAATCACGGTGACCCCACCTGGCAGATTGAGTAAAGACTGTGCCTGTTTTAAATCCAGATAGACATAACGGGCATCTAACTCTCGTACCCCGAGTTCAAAAATCCCGGCAATATTAACCAAAGTGGTTTCATCCTGACCGGTATCCAGACGCAATTTGCTACCCACCTGCACACCGAGGTCTTTGGCCAGCTCACTGCCAATCAACACATCATCTGCCCCCACCCGCAACTGCCCGCTCTGTAAATACTGCTTTAAAGGAATAATCTGTTGATAACGTTCTGGATCAATACCGACCAATGCTACCGATTCAATTGCTTCACCACGCTGCACCAAGGCTGGCCCGGAGACTGTTGGAGACACTGCGGTCAGAATAGGCAGTCGGTCTAGTGAATCCAAGGTCTGCTGCCAATTGTTGATGGAACGCAATCTCTGCGCACGTTTATCTTCCAGTAACAACTGTAGTACGCCTTCTTTATTGGGCGCAACCTGATTGACTTCATCAGGCGATAATAGGCGAATGTGTGCCTGCGTCCCCAAAGTTCGTTCGATCAGATTCGATTGCAGTCCCTGAATCAGAGCTGTAATAAACACAATCACCGAGACACCGACGGCGACACCCACGGTAATCATAATAGACTGTGCTCGTCCTTCACGTAGGAAGCTGACCGCGATGGTCCATTCGGTCCAGAGCCTTTTAAAAAAGTTCTTCAATCGAATTTCACCGGTATTTCGTTATTGGTATTTGAAACAGCTGATTTAGTTGCCAACATATTTTGTGGCTTTAAGCGGACACGTGAGCCCTCTTCTATGTCTGCTTCCGGATTGGCCAATACCTCATCACCTGCCTTCAAACCTGAAATGATTTCAGTATGATCCTGTCCACGTAGTCCTAAAGTCACCAGCTGGCGTTGCACCTTGCCATTGCGCACTAAAAGCACGGCCGCTTGATCGCCTTTAATGCTCGTTAAAGCATCATTAGGAATAGCCAGAGCTCGGTTGCGTTTAGCCGTTTCAATATTGACTGAAACCGTCATATCCTGACGCAGGAAATCCGGTACTGGATTGACGGTCAGTCGCAGCTCCACCGTACCGCGCTGCGGATCAATACTTGGGGCAATATAATTTACCCATGCCGGGAAGGATTTTTCTGGATAGGCATCGGCAATTACAGTAGCTTTTTGCTGTAAGGCCAGTCGGGAAAGATTACGTTCATCCAGCGGCACGCGAATTTCAGTATTACCATCTAACGCGATAGTAAATAGAGTCTGTCCCGGCTGTACCAGATCCCCCGGTTCCACATTACGGGTCAGCACCGTACCGGCAACGGTTGCACGAATTTTGGTCTTGTCCAGTTGCGCTTTGGCTACCGCAAGCTGTTCACGTAAAGACGCTTCTTCTACCTGTCCAGATGCCAGTGCTGCGGCTTTTAGGCGTGCAGTTTCATAATTGCTGCGCGCCACGCGTTCTGCTTTGACTGCCCGTTCGATTTCTTCGGTAGAAAGTATGCCTTTTTCCGCATTACGACGCCGGCTGGCTTCACGGCTGGCCTGTTCCAGCTGGGCTTTGGCCGAAGCCAGTTCAGCATTTGCCTGAGGACGACGATTGTTGGCCAGCTCGGCCAATGCGACTTCTGCTTGGCGCACCTGCGCCTGCAGTTCATCCGATTTTAAAACGGCCAGTAAATCGCCCGGTTTAACTTGATCCCCTTCTTGTACCCGACGCTCCAGCACCACCCCTGTAATTTCACTGCCCACCGTAGCACGGGATACTGTTGCCACACGTCCGGTTGCTACCACATTCTGTACCAATGCCATTTCATTTAAGGTGTAGCTCGGCATGACTGGTCCTTTCCACCAACGGAACAATGCAAACCCCACCAGCAGGATCAGTAACAGAGCAAGTAAAATTTTAAAGTGGACAGCACGCAAATGGAGATCTCCGCATGGATGTGAATCGCTTATTCAACTCAAACAATAAATAAGGCTCTAGACTAGCAGATTTACACTTAATTTTACCTAATGAGGTTCCACAGCTCAGTTG
>NZ_JPQO01000206.1 GCF_000773685.1 Acinetobacter sp. HR7
TTACGGCTAAAGGGATAAAAAGATGCCATGAATACGAGGCATTCATAGCATCGGGATATTATCTCTGGAATCTTTAGCTTAGAGCATTGGTAGGCTCTTTTATAGAGCAAACCTAATTAACAAGATTTTCGAATTTGTTTCATATTATGTCGTTTTATGCATGCTGCCCGTTTTTTCAAAGTTTGCATGCCAAGACAACGCCTCTTCCAACAGATGTGGCGTTTGTCCACCACGGGCACAGGCACGTTCAAAGTAATCATTCAGGGCATCTCGATAATCGGGATGAGCACAGATATCGATCATTTTGCGGGCGCGTTCACGCGGAGCCAAGCCACGTAAGTCTGCCAGGCCATTTTCAGTGACCAGCACATCAATATCATGTCCGGTATGATCAACATGACTGACCATTGGCACTACAGAAGAAATCGCCCCGCCTTTGGCTACAGATTTGCTCACGAAAATCGCAATATGTGCATTCCGGGTATAGTCGCCTGAACCGCCAATGCCGTTCATCATTTTGGTACCGGTGACATGGGTTGAATTGACGTTGCCATAAATATCGAACTCAAGTGCAGTATTAATCGCAATCACCCCAAGACGACGAATAATTTCAGGATTATTGGATATTTCTTGCGGACGCAGCACAATTCGGTCTTTGTATTGCTCAAAATTCTTCATGACATGTTTTGCACACGAATCTGATAGAGTCATGGAACAGCCTGAAGCAAAAGTCATTTTACCAGCGTCGATCAGCTTAAAAGTACAGTCCTGCAACACTTCGGAATACATTTCCAGGTGATGAAAATTGGAGTGTTCAAATCCGGAAAATACTGCATTAGCAATCGAGCCTACCCCGGATTGAAGTGGTCCGAGATGTTGTGGCAAACGCCCTGCTGCTACTTCTCCCTCAAAAAACTGAATCAGGTGTCGAGCAATCGCCAAAGTATCATCATCCGGTTCATCCATATGGAAAGAGGTATCCGGAATGTCATTTAGCACAATGGCAGCAATTTTTTCCGGATTGACCTGAATACCGCCAGTACCAATCCGGTCACCGGCATGAATGATCGGAATAGGTGAACGGTTTGGGCGAGCTTTAGGCACATAAATATCATGTACGCCTTCGAGAATCGGATTGATGCTGTTATCAATTTCCACAATCACCTGCTCTGCCATTTCCACAAAGTTGGCCGAGTTGCCGCATGAACCAGTCGGAATAATCTCCCCATCTTCAGTAATGGCTGTGGCTGCAATAATCGCTACATTGATCGGCGGCAGGTTGTGATGCCGGATATGATCCGCCATTTCAGAAAGATGCTGGTCGATATACATCACTTCACCAGCATTGATTGACTTGCGCAAGTCTGGATCCGCCTGATAAGGATAACGGCGTTCGATCGCATGCGCTTCATTGAGTCGGCCATCAATCTGATTACCCAGGCTTGCACCTGTGGCCAAGGTGATTTTTAGCGGATGTGCTTTGGCATGATCAGCCAAAGCGAGCGGTACAGTTTTCGCCTCACCTGCACCGCCAAAGCCACTTAAACCCACGACAGCACCGTCTTGAATCAATTCAATCGCCTGCTCAGCAGACATCACTTTGTCTTGGAGAGCGACACAGCGGATGCGATCTAAACCATTCATAATCAGAATCTCAAAAATAAACTTTTTTTGTTGCTACCTTCCCAGCGTACTGAAAAAGTGGCTTTTATGAATAATGCATTCCCGTTCTAAATTAATTACTCCATTAAGAAAGCCTTAGATCAGTTCAACTGCAATGGCAGTGGCTTCACCTCCACCAATACATAAAGCAGCAATCCCTTTTTTACCACCGGTACGTTTTAAGGCATGTAATAAGGTCACAATGATGCGTGAGCCTGAAGAACCCAATGGATGGCCCAATGCACAGGCACCGCCATTGATATTTACTTTTGCCGGATCAAGTTGAAAGGCATCAATCGCCGCCATCGTCACCATCGCAAAAGCTTCATTAATTTCCCAAAGATCAACTTCTGCTGCATCCCAACCGGCTTTTTTCAGGACTTTTTCAATCGCGCCAACCGGCGCAATGGTAAATTCAGAAGGATGACGCGAGTTGGCGGCATAAGCCACTATTTTCGCCCATGGTTTGAGGCCCCGATCTGCCGCAATTTCTTCGGAAGTGAGAACAAGTGCTGATGCCCCATCTGAGATGGAACTGGCATTAGCGGCGGTAATGGTACCGTCTTTTTTAAAGGCTGGACGTAAGCTGGGAATTTTTTCAGGTTTTGCGCTTAAAGGTTGTTCATCCGTATCCACAATGGTGTCGCCTTTACGGGTGGATACTGTAACCGGCACAATTTCTTCCTGAAAATAGCCTTGATTAATTGCGTTTAGCGCCTTATTCAGTGAATTTATGGCAAAAGCATCCTGCTGTTCACGGGTATAGCCTTTCTTGTCTGCCATTTCCTGTGCCAGAGCACCCATCGAAAGTCCGGTTTCCGCATCTTCAAGGCCTTCCTGAAGCATATGGTCGGTGATTTTGCCATGCCCCATACGATGACCCGCACGCGCCTTGTCCAAGATATAGGGTGCATTACTCATGGATTCCATACCGCCAGCCACCACAATTTCTGCTGAACCGGCTGTGATCGCGTCCGCTGCCTGCATGACAGCTTTCATGCCAGAACCACAGATTTTATTGACTGTGGTTGCACCTGTAGTATCCGGTAAACCTGCCTGACGCATGGCCTGGCGAGCCGGAGCCTGCTTTAAACCCGCGGGCAGGACGCAGCCAAAAATCACCTCATCAATATCGTTCGGTTGTAAACCAGCACGTGCCACAGCTTCTTTAATGGTTGCTGCACCTAAATCTGGTGCCGTAAGTGCAGAGAGCGAACCGTGGAAACTGCCCATTGCGGTACGAACACCATTTAGAATTACTGTCATCTTTTGCATCCTAATTTATAACTTTTGTGGTTGAGCCTAGGTTTTACCCTCTGCCATTTCCAGCTTTGTTTAAGCACCTTTAAGATTGTGCAGTGAAGTATTCTTCCGGTAACTGCATCATCAGATCAGCGCCGGCTTGAATACGCTGTAGTCGTGCAACCAGATCCGGTAAAACTTTGCTAACGTAGTACTGCGCCAAAATCAGTTTATTTTGAAAGAAGCTTTCTTCTTTCGCCTGAGCTGCCTGACTGATCCGGGCATACATATACACAAAGCTCAGCAAGCCAACTGCATGTAAATAATCCACCGCAACCGCATTACTAAAGTCCGGGGATTGTTTTGCCTGTTCAAGAATAAATTGGCTAATATCTTCGACCTGCTGGCAGACATCTAAAACTGTCGCTTTAATGGATAACGCATCATCCATGCCTTGCGCAAACTCACGGATTTCAGCGATATATTCGGCAATATAAGCGCCGCCACATTTGATGGTCTTACGACCGATCAGATCTTGCGCCTGTACACCATTAGTTCCTTCGTAAATCTGGGAAATACGCAGGTCACGAATACACTGCTCCATGCCCCATTCACGAATATAGCCATGCCCGCCAAACACCATTTGTGCTTCCAGACATGAATCCAGCGCTTTATCAGTCAGATAGGCTTTGGCTACTGGGATGAGCAAGGCAACGCGGTCAGTCGCTTTACGCACCGCCTCAGCATCGGTGGAGTATTTAGTTATGTCGAGCTGTTGCCCCACATAGACGGCAAAGGCTCGTGATGCTTCGTTATTGGCACGTGCATTCAGCAACATACGACGCACGTCACCATGCACCAAAATCGAATCTGCCGGCTTTTCTGGAGATTTGGTACCGGATGCAGAACGACCTTGTAGGCGGTTGGTCGCATATTCTGCAGCATTCTGGTAAGCAAATTCCGCTGCACCAATGCCCTGGATTCCCATGGATAAACGTTCGTAATTCATCATTACGAACATGGCAGCCAGCCCTTCATTTTCATTACCGACCAGATAACCTTTCGCACCATCAAAATTCATGACACAAGTCGCAGAGCCCTTGATCCCCATTTTGTGCTCAACCGAACCTGCGGCTACTGCATTCCGTTCACCAATTGAACCATCTGCATTGACCAAAAATTTCGGCACGATAAACATGGAAATACCACGTGAACCGGCGGGTGCATTCGGTGTTTTTGCCAGAACCAGGTGAATGATGTTTTCACATAGGTCATGTTCACCGCTGGTAATAAAGATTTTAGTTCCTGTAATGCTGTAGGAACTGTCGTCGTTGGGTTCGGCCTTGGTTTTAATCATCCCAAGATCGGTTCCGGCATGTGGCTCGGTTAGACACATGGTGCCAGACCATTCACCTGTATAGAATTTTGGTAAATAAGTCTGTTTTTGTTCTTGTGAGGCACGGTCATTGAGGGCCATTCCTGCACCCACCGTCAACAGCGGATAGAGCATAAAAGAGGGATTGGTACTCCAGATCATTTCATCTGCCAGCACGGTCAGCATTTTTGGCATGCCCTGACCGCCCCATTCTTCAGGTGCGCCAAGCCCTACCCAACCACCTTCAGCAAACTGTGTAAATGCCTCTTTAAAACCTTTCGGTGTTGTTACTTCACCATTATTAAAATGGACACCGCCTTCCTCATCACTGGAACGGTTCAGGTCCAGGATGACATTTTTAGAAAACTTCGCCATTTCTTCCAGAATGGCATTGGCGGTGGACATGTCCAGATGCGCGAGATTTTCATTGCCCTGCCAGAATTCATCAGCCTTAAACACATCATTTAAAATAAACTCCATGTCTTTAAGGGGCGCGTTATAAATAGACATATTGCTTTCCTTGTATGAAGACTGTGCATGAAGATATGGCTTAAATATTTAGCTGTTTTAAGAAGCAATTTGAAATCACGGTTTTATTTGGATGTACATTGGATCAGATCTTATTGGATTTTCTATGAGCTATTTAAGGTTGGTAGAGAAAGTTAGAGCATAAAACCGTATTTGATTGCTTGACTCTTCAGCTTAAACATTAAGCATATCTTGATGACTTCATCATCACGCTTATATGTGACGAATAAAACATGGTTTCTGTAAATTAATTTGACGCAATAAAAAAGATGCCATGAATGATTCCCGTTTCATGACATCTTGGTGTGTTATCTCTAGAGTGATTAGATTAGAGCATTATTTGGCTTTTTTGTAGATCGAGCCTGAACCTACAAGGTTGCCAGTTTTTTCGTCGATGGCAAAGTCGACTTCACCTGCACCGGTATTCACCTGCAGGAAACCGTTCTCATCCACTGCTGCTGGCATTGGATTTTTCTTATCAGTTTTACCTGTTTCTTTCACTTTTAAGGTATTAGTGATGAAGTAATTTTCACCATTTTTGCTAATCACCAGAATATTTTCTAGCTTTGGATCTTCCAGAGTATTTTTCCAGGTGCCTTGATAATCCGGTGCTGGTGCTTTAGTAGGGTTACAAGCAGTTAACAGCACTAATAAGGAGATTCCTGAAAAATATTTAAGATATTTCAAAATTAAGGACCTTGAGCTTTACAACGCGCTCAATTATAGAAACTACACTATTCAAGTGTACCCACAGCGTGTAGGCAAAGCGTTTCAGCCGTATGGTGTCCGTTTTTCTTTGGTGATTTTTTGAAAAATATCTCCATATTTCATCCATAAAATAAGCGTAATTAATTACTATTTCTAAGCAATCTTTATTTTTATCGAACAAAATATGAGATTTTCAGCAATTTAAGAGAAGGTCTGAAGCTAACGATATTGCTAGCTAAAGCTTGCTTTAGAGACATAAAAAATACAGGCAAAAAAAAAATCCTCAATAACCCATCCAAAGATATTGAGGAGTACCAAACTGGCAAGAAACATCAGCGCTTGATGTTAGAAAGAAACTCGTTTTAAGCAAACAGTTTTGCTTTTAATCCCTTAAATACTGATTTCACACCTTGTACTTTTTCCGCGATCTGGTCATTCCATTCATTTGGCAATGAACATTTCGCCAGACGTACCCATACAGTCGAGAACTGCTTCATAAAGCTGGCTTCGTTATAGTGAATGCCATATTCAGCGCAAAGCGCTTTAATTTTCGGCGCCACTTCGGCATAGCGGTTCGCTGGCATATCCGGGAATAGGTGATGCTCGATCTGATGGCTTAAGTTACCGCTCAGGATATGCAGCCATTCGGTACCGCTAAAGTTACTCGAACCGCGAATCTGGCGCAGATACCACTCTGCACGAGTTTCATTGTCGGTGTTATCCATTTCAAAGGTTTCAGCATCTTCTGTGAAATGACCATTAAAGATCACCGCTGAAGCCCACAGACTACGGATTACGTTCGCCACGGCATTGCCGGCAAATACCGGAATGGCATTTGGACCTGCGATCAGCGGGAAGAAGACATAATCTTTTAAAACCTGACGGCGCATTTTCTTGCGCAGCGGTGCTGCCTCTTGCCATACTTCTTTCCAGGTTTTGGTCTTATAAGCAATCACATCTTCCAAATGCAGACGTTGTACACCCACATACCATTCAAAGAACACCATTAACTGGATCGCTAGTGGAATATTCCAGATAAAACGCAGTTCCCACGGCTGAGATTCACTGACACGGATCAGGCCATAACCCACATCGTGATCCATACCGACAATATTGGTATAGGTATGGTGGATATAGTTATGCGTATATTTCCAGTCATCCCCAGTGGCAATGGTGTCCCAGTCATAGGTAGTGCCGTTCAGGGTCGGATCATTCATCCAGTCAAACTGGCCGTGCATCACGTTATGACCCAGTTCCATATTTTCCACAATTTTGGAAATACCCAGCAGACCAGTACCAACTAGCCAAACCGGCGGTAACCATCCCGCTACCATCAGCATGCCACGGGAAGCAATTTCGCTATAGCGCACAAAATTACGGATTTTATAAATATATTCGGCATCTTTTTCACCGAGGTTGTCCATCACTTCACGACGGATCGCATCGACTTTGGCACCAAACTCTTCGATTTGTTCTGGTGTTAAATATTGAGATTTACTGTGCCGCTTCAGATCAATTTGCATGTTCATATGGGAGTACCTTCTTATTTTTCTATACGGTTTAAAGATTAATCACCACAGGGCTTACTGCCTGTGAGATACACAACTTAATCGGAGTATTGTTTTCGTGATCAATTTCGCCGGTCAGGATGTTTTTGACTGAGCCACTGACCTTGGTACAGGAACAGGTATTACAGATGCCCATACGGCAGCCATTTGCCGGACGTAAGCCTGCCTGTTCTGCACTTTCTAAAATCGTTGACGTTGCTTCAAATTCACGGTGTGAACGCAGGAACTGCACCGGTTGTGCCTTGATCTTTTCATCCACCACGATCTGGAAATATTCCGAGTGGAAACTGGATTTCACACGCAATTTGTTGGCAATACGCTGCGCTGCTTTCATCATGCCCGCTGCGCCGCAGGCATAAATTTCACACTGTTCATAATCCGGTACAATCTTGTTTAGCAACTGTACACTCAGGTGCTGCTTATGTTCGACCGTGTTGAAATGGTGATATTTAAAATGTGGATGCATCAATGCCAAGGTTTTTAGTTCGGCATGAAAGGCATCATCACGGGTGAAATACACCAGATCAATCGGATGCTTAAACTGCACCACAGCTTTTTGCAATAATGAATAGATTGCAGTAATACCACTACCTGAAGCCAAAAACAGAACCGGTTTTGGCGAATTCAGCAAGATAAATTCACCCTGTGGCTGCGACAATTCCACTACTGCACCTAACTGTAGTGAGGTAATCGCACGGGAAACTTTACCCTGCTGTTTGACTGCAATAATGACGTCACCATTTTTCAGAATGGTTACAATGGAATAGTGACGCTGATGCAAGACTCCATCCAGACGGACGATCACCGCCACATGCTGGCCTGGCTGGAATGACTTCGCCTGAAAGTTAAAATTTGGACGTAGCTGGATTTTATAAAAATCATCGCCAATCAGCTGGATATTGATGACTTCCGCTTTGACTTTTTTTAGCGCCCAAGTTGGATGCACTTTTTCAGCGATAAAATCAATAAAATCTTCTCTAATCCAATGAGGCTTGTAGCTTTGCATGCTTGTCATTTTTATTACCTCGCATCACGACAGAATTTGAATTAATGTACATCTGTCTATTTATTATGCGTTCAGAATATAGGCTTTTCAGAATCAAACCATATCAATGTAGGCCAAATCATGTGTAATTTAGCCAAAATAGTGTGTTTTGTTAGACAAAAAGAGTGGTTTAAGATGCATCCAATGTTTCAGAATGTAATGTGAGTTGTCATTTTATGCCAATTGTATGGCCGACAAAGTGCACCGAACATCGAAGAAAACAGTTGGTTAATATGTGAAAAAAATGTGAAAAATAAAAAAGGAGCTGGCTGCAAGCATACAACCAGCTTTTGGGGTGGAGAGAAACTTATTCAACTTCTGGCGTCAAAGCCTCTTCCTGATCCAGCAATACTGTACCAAATTGTTCACGCAGATCTTTTTTCAGCATCTTACCCGTACCACTAAGTGGAATCGCATCAACAAAAATCACCTTGTCTGGAATCTGCCATTTGGCCACTTTGTGGGCATAGTAATTCAGCAGATCCTGTTCCGTTAGCTGGCTTTCCGGCTTTTTCACAGCGATCAACACCGGGCGTTCGTCCCATTTTGTATGCTGCGCGGCAATGACGGCTGCCATGGCAATATCCGGATGGCCCATGGCCAGATTTTCCAGCTCAACCGAAGAAATCCATTCACCGCCCGACTTGATCAGGTCTTTGGCCCGATCTGAAATGGTCATAAAACCGTCCTGATCTAGGGTTGCTATGTCACCAGTATCAAACCAGCCATCTATGGTCAGTGCCGATTCTTCCTTGCCAAAGTAATTATTGATGATCCAGTGACCACGAATCTGCAAGTTCCCCGTAGTTTCGCCATCCCGCTCAATTTCATGGATGCCATTTTCACCATCCGTCAGACGCAGATCAACCCCAAATGGCGGACGGCCTTGAGATAAGCGGATTTGTAGCTGCTCTTCTTCACTCAAGTCAAGATGCTTCGGCTTCAGCTGATTGGCAGAACCCAGCGGACTGGTTTCAGTCATGCCCCAAGCATGGATGGTTTCGCAGTCAAACTGTTCTTTAAAGACTTTGAGCATGGAAGGCGGACAGGCTGAACCACCCACCACATTCCGTTTCAGGCTTTCCAGTCGAGAGCAAGACTGCTGCGCAGCGGCAATCAGGCCCTGCCAGATCGTTGGTACACCAAGTGCAACAGACACTTGATAAGTATCAATCAGATTCACCAGACTAGCACCATCCAGACCTGGACCTGGCAGTACCAAAGTACATCCCACCATAGCAGCAGCATACGGCGTTCCCCAGGCATTGACATGGAACATTGGCACTACCGGTAACATGATGTCACGTGCAGAGACATTTAAGGAATCCGGCAGGCTGATGGCAAAACTGTGCAAAGTAGTCGAACGATGGCTATACAGCACGCCTTTGGGATGACCCGTGGTTCCAGAGGTATAACACAGTGAACTTGCCGCATTTTCATTTAACACAGGCCAGTCGAAAACGTCGGATTGATCAACAATCAACTCATCATAGAATTTGACCTCGGGAATAGCATCTACGATAGCCCCGTCCCGGGCATCCAAACAGATAAAATGTTCCACAGTACTCAGCATCGGTTTTACCGCTTTGATAAGTGGCGCGAAAGTTTTATCAAATAAAATCACCCGGTCTGCAGCATCATTAATAATAAACACCAACTGTTCCGGGAATAGACGTGGATTGATGGTATGGCAGACAAAACCACCTCCTGAAATCGCGTACCAGGATTCCAGATGGCGATGGTTATTCCATGCAATCGTTGCAACGCGGTCACCATGTTCCAGACCAAACTGATTCAGCACATTGGCAAAGCGTTTGGCATTGCTGCGGATTTCACCCCAGGTGGTATGAGTCATACTGAGATCGGTATTCTTAGAAATGACTGCAGTATCAGCATGATAACGTCCTGCATGTTCAATCATATTGCTGATGAGTAGCGGCTGAAACATCATATTTCCAAGCATGGTCTGCTCCTTTTTTATCCTTGTTATACATCCATTTACTGTTTTAGGTATTGTTTAAATCATTGTTATTGGTACATGAGCCGCAGGCCAATCAGTGGCGCTTCATAAACTCATCACATGTTTGAATCTAGCAAGGAAAAAGGCGAAATCAAGTAGCAAAATGTGACAAAAACAAAGCCACCCACGGATGCGATGAGAAAGGAGAATTCTGAATTTTTATGGTGCAATAAGCATAGAAATAAAAATCCCGGCATGGAACCGGGATTTTGAATTATTTGATGCCTGAGAAGAATAGGTTATCGGCATTGACCACAAAGGCGACGCCCAGACAGAACAGTCCTGCATAAATCGCGAACCAAATAATCATCTTTTTAAAAGCTTCATCAGAAATGCTGCTGTCCGCATATTTCGGTGCTTTCTTTTCTTCGTCTGGAGTCATCTGCTCACCTGCCAATGGATTTGGGACTGTCTCTAGTGTCTATGAACACATTCAAAAAATGTAGATACAAAAGCGATCTAAAAAAATATAACAGATACTGTATAACTGGCCAAACTGTTATATTTAATCCGACTAAATATGTTATATATGCAGATAAATTTCTATTTTTATCTTTTTCTTGATGCATGTACAAATTTGAAAAGCTTGCGCACAGCATTCGCCAGATGATTGAAGAAGGCATCTGGAAAGCGCATGACAAACTCCCTTCCTTACGCGAACAATCCGAACTTTCCGGCTATAGCCTGATGACGGTACTGAATGCTTATCAGGAGCTTGAAGCACAAGGCTGGCTATATGCCAAAGATAAATCCGGTTATTACATTGCAGAACGTGCCGAGCTGGAAATTTCCCAGAAAGAAGCACCAGCGGCACAAGAAAAAATACAGATCAATTCGGTAGTATTTAATTACCTAAAAGATACCCAGGCACCGGATATTGTGCCGTTGGGATCGGCATTTCCCAATCCGGAACTGCTATTTAACAGCAAATTTATGCAGTTGCTGTCCCAGCATGCCAAACGTAAAAACAGTTATCTGAATCATCCGAATATGCCACCAGGTAATTTGGAACTGCGCCAGATCATTGCCGGACGCTATCAGTTGCAAGGCATATCATGCCATTCAGATGACATTGTCATTACATCCGGTGCTTTAGATTCCCTGAATTTATCCCTACAAGCCCTGACTCAGCCAGGTGACTTTATCCTGCTACAGGAAACCGTGTTTTATGGCGCCTGGCAGGCAGCGGAACGTTTAGGGTTGAATGTGATTACCCTACCTGATCACCCTGAATCTGGTTTTGATCTGAAAGCTTTTGAAAAAGCCTTAAAACAGTATCCAATTAAAGTCTGTTGGTTGATGCTAAATGCACAAAATCCAATTGGTTATACCGTATCAGCAGAGATCAAAGAACAAATTGCTCGGTTACTGGCTAAATATCAGGTGCATCTGATTGAGGATGATGTCTATCAGGAACTGAATTTTGGTAAGGAAAAACCGGTATCCGTGAAATACTTTGACCAGCAGCATCTGGTGCTGCACTGCGGTTCATTTTCCAAGACTTTGGGTATGGGTGCCCGGGTCGGTTGGGTTTTTGCTGGTCCCTATTCCAATGCCATTCAGCATGTACAGCTGATGAGTACACTCACCGTTAGCCCACTTCTGCAAAATGCCTTGGTAGATTTTGTCGCGCACCATCATTATGAAAAGCATCTGCGTAGCCTGCGCCGTGCACTGGACCAGAACAAGAAACGCTTTTATCAGGAACTGAAAGCTCGACTGCCAGCAGACTGTAAGATTCACTATTACCCGACGGGTTACTTCCTGTGGGTGGAACTACCTGAAGGTATGGATTCTCAGCAGCTGTATACTGACCTGTTGGCACAGAACATTTCCATTGCCCCAAGTCTCCTGTTCAGGCCCAAACATCAAGCACAGAACTTTATTCGTCTGAACTGTTCTTTTGACTGGAATGACAAACTGGCAGCCGCGGTGGATCAGATCGTGCAGCAAATTGAAACCCATAAAAAAGCGTGAACCGAGTTCACGCTTTTTTATTAACATAATGAATGTTCTTTTAGAAGCTATAGATCGCCACGGCATTAATACGGTTGTCTTCACCTGTATTGCTACCATTTGCTGCTTTCACAACAGCTTCACGCTCTCCATAAACATATTCCAAGCCAAAGCTTAAAGGTTTAGTTGGACTATAGAAAATGTTGGCCCAGCCTTGCCAGAGTTCTTTGTTCACTTCTAACAGATTTAACCCGGCACCAGTTTTATAACGGTCGCTGACATCGGATTTCATATAGCCATAACCCAGTGTGCCACGCCACTGTTCATTAAATTGCTGGGTTAAACCCACGGTAATGGAGTCAAACTCATTTTCATCCAGTATCTCACCCGCGGCATTTTTACTGATGCCCGGATTGGTCCAAAACACAAAGCTGCTATCGCCTTTGACGTGATAATAATCTGCTTTCAAGGTCGTACTTGGTGCAAATTTGTATTGCAGACCAAGTCCTAGCCCCCAAGCCATGCTTTCATCAGCATCGGTTCTTTTTTCATTAGCTAAGGCACGCAGACTGATACGCCCATCTTCATTAATTTGATGATTCAGACGTGCAGTGACTGCTGGAATACGAGTATTAGAGATTTTATCCTTCGGGTCTTCAGCTGCCAGCACTAACGACGTATCAGCGCCGAGATTCTGCGTATAGCGCAGCTGAGGTGTACGGGTGACTGCACCACCAACATAGCCCAAGGCATCAATGGTTTCTGGCATATAATCCGGTACGGCGAAATTAGACCATGTTTGGCCAATCAGCCAGTTGCCATAATTCATATAGGCATGGCGAATCCGCAAATTATCAAAATTGGCCCCGCCGAGGAAATCGACTTCAATTTTTCCTCCAACATCTTGTCCATTCAGCTGGCTTTTCACATCCATACCTAAACGGGTTGCGGCTAAGGTTGATTTAAAACGTTCACTAGCTTCACCATTTCCTTCCAGCGGTACTTTATTAATGTTGTTATATAACCGATCTGCTGCACTGCCTTCAGATTGATAAGACGCGTCCAGACGGACATTGCCATAGACTTTAAATGTTGTACCTGTAGAGGTTGCCACTGATGTTGCAGGCGCTACAGGTGATTTTTCCTGAATCTTTGCTACAGCTTGTGAAGTTTGCGTTTGTTGTACTTGCTGTTGTTCAATCAGCGCACGAAGGGCCTGAACTTCCTGACGCAGGCTGTCGATTTCTGCTTGCTGGGTAGTATTGGCAAATGCTGGCATAGAAACTGCAACAGCCGCGGCTAACAGGCTTAATTTAAAATTTGGTTTAAAGCTGATCATCCTAATCTCACTTTTTAAAGTTAAAGCGCTCCTGAGAGATAGCCAATCATGGCTATCTCAGGCATTTTTAAAATGGGTTGATTGAGTCTTGTAGAAGTTTTTATTCAGTGACAGGTGTAGCTGAAACTCGCGTTTCCGTCTGGATTTCACCATCCACAGAGGCTTTCAGATTCACCAGGAAAATAGCCAGTGCAGCGATCACACCAGGAATGGCAATGGCGAAGAAGTTCATTTGGTGTGGCAGTTCCATAGTCAGCAATGCACCTGTTAATACTGGTCCTACAATGGCCCCGATTCGACCAATGCCTGATGCCCAGCCCATACCGGTAGAACGCACAGTCGATGGGTAATATTGCGCAACAAAGGTATACAGCAGGATTTGTGAACCAATGGTTGCTGCACCGGCAATGGCAATCAGGGTATACAGTACAAACTGCGGGCTGTTAAAACCAAGCAGAATCAAGGCAGATGCACCGCACAGGAACATAATGGTTAGCACTTTTTTGATATGGAATTTATCTGCCAGATAACCCCCACCAATGGCACCGACCATACCGCCAATATTCAGGGCAAACAGGAAGATCATGCTGGCACCAAGTGAATAACCGGCCTGAATCATCAGTTTTGGCAACCAGCTACCTAGCGCATACACCATCAACAGGCACATAAAGAAAGCAATCCAGAACATAAACGTACTGAAGGTACGACCTTTCTGGAACAAGGCTTTCAGCGGTGCTTCATCGCCTTTTTTCACTTCTTTCAGGACAAACTGGGTATTTTCAGTCACGTCTTGTGCAGGTGAAATTTTTTTAATGATGCCACGTGCCTGTGCGGTCTGATTCTTAACCGTCAGGTACATCAGTGATTCAGGCAGGAATTTCCAGATCAACGGTAAAGCCACGAATGGAATACCCGCGATGTAGAACATGATTTTCCAGCCAAACTGTGGCACTAACCAGGCACCTAACAGTGCTGAAGTCATACCACCAATGGCATAACCACTAAACATCAACGCGACCAAGGTGCTGCGAATACGCTTTGGCGCATATTCTGTCATTAGTGCCACTACGTTTGGCATTACCCCGCCAATGCCCAGACCAGCCAGAAAACGCAGAATACCGAACTCAACTGGAGAGCTAGCGAAAGGTCCTAAAAAAGTAAAACCGCTAAAAATCGCCACACACAGCATGATGGTTTTTTTACGGCCGATTTTATCCGACAAGGTACCGAAGCTCATGGCACCAAACATCATGCCAAAGAGCGCAGTACTGGCCAGCATCCCAGCCTGCACGGCACTCAGCGCCCATTCCTGCATCAATAGTGGCAAAGCCACCCCATAAATGACCAGGTCATAACCGTCAAAAATAATAATGATCAGACACCAGAGCAGTACGCCCCAATGGAAAGGAGTAAATTTTGCTTCATCAATCAGGGTATTGATATTGACTTTGGTTGCTTCCATTTTTGCCTCCTGCTAATGCAACATTCCAATGTATGCGCCAACAATGCATTACGGCCGAAAAAATGTCCAAAACCGAATATATCTATATCTATACCTTCAAAGTTTATTGCAGGTCAAATCTGTCTTTCAGCGGGATTTTTTCACTCGAAAAAACACAGTATTCTGTCAAAAGCAGCACAAATAGTCTCCCAAATCAGACTGGAATCAGACCTGAAAGGTTAAATGCCAGATTATAAAGATTCGCAATGATGGGAAGGTTTTAGAGAGCAGAATCAAATCATTTTTGATCTAAAAACTTGGGAGGTGAACCTAATTCGTAGCTGATGCTATCTCTTTTGCAGGCAGTAGTAGATGTATTTAGCCCAGGCATTAGACTTAGGTCTAAAACCTGGAAGGGCTAAGCGACTTAATAGAGCTTAGAAACTATTTCTATCATAACGAATTGCTTCTAAATCATATACTTGGTAAATACAATCGAATAAAGACATAATGTCTTCACTCTCATCCATATTACGCATGGTCAGGAAAATCGGGGTAACGGCACTCTCATCCAGAATCGGGATATAGTTAAGATGAGCTAACTGAATTGAGCGCGCACTTTCCGGCACAATACATACCCCTTCACCCGCAGCAACCAGTCCTAAAGCCAGCTGGATTTCACGAACAATCCGGACATGTTGCGGTTCCAGATTGTATTCTGCGAACAAACCTTGTACCTGTGTTGCAAAGCTTGGCGTCGTATGGTTCGGATAGAGAAATATTTTTTCATCGACAATATCAGCCAGATACACACCATCCTTGAGAGCTGACAAAGGATGGCTAGCATGTGCACCGAGCACCAGACGCTCTTCACGTAACAGCATCCGCTTCAATGCCGGATCGGAAATACGCAAACGACCAAAGCCGACATCAATTCTCCCTTCTTTCAATGCCTTAACCTGTTCCATAGTAGTCATTTCAACCAGTTCTATTTTCAAATGCGGCTGTTGCTGTCGATATAAATAGACGATTCGGGAGAGCAATCCGTACAGCAAAGAACCGACAAATCCCATGGTCACAGTACGTTCGACCATACCAATCCGCTTGGTCATGGACTTCACTTCTTCCGCATTGGCCAGAATTTTGACCGCATGCTGATAGAAGAAATGTCCAGCTTGGGTGGTTTTTAACGGTCGGCTGCCCCGCTCAAATAATGAAATTCCAAGCTCGGATTCGAGGTTCTGGATCTGACGACTTAATGGTGGCTGGGCAATAAAAAGTCTTTCTGCAGCTTTAGTAAAACTTTGCTCTTCGACCACTGCAACGAAATACCTTAAATGTCTAAGCTCCATGACATATATACCTTTTAAATATATTAAAATGCAAAAATGGTCTTCGACAGCCATTTATGATTCTTTTAAGGTATCTCACATCAGATACACAAAGCAAGAATGCATAGAGTGGAAATGTACAAATCAATAGAAACGTTGCTTGTCGAGATCCCAACCATTCGCCCTCACAAGATGGCAGTGGCGACAATGCAAACTCAGACATTGGTGCTGATCAGAATTGAAACCCAGGACGGGTTTATTGGCTGGGGTGAAGCCACCACCATTGGTGGCCTGGGCTATGGTGAAGAAAGTCCGGAAAGCATCAAAACCAATATTGATACCTACTTCAGCCCATTGTTGAAGTCACTCCATGTACAAAATGTTGCGCAGACCATGCAGGTTCTGAAAAAGAACATCAATGGCAACCGCTTTGCCAAATGCGCAATCCAGACTGCTCTATTGGACATTCAGGCACAACGATTAGGCCTGCCACTTTCTGAACTGCTCGGTGGCCGTCTGCGTGACAGCGTACCGGTGCTGTGGGTATTGGCCTCTGGTGATACTGAAAAAGACATCGCTGAAGCACAGAAAATGCTGGCAGCCAAACGCCATAACTTCTTCAAACTGAAAATCGGTTCTCGTGCAGTTGAAGCGGATGTAGAACACGTTCTGGCAATTAAAAAAGCACTCGGTAATGAAGTTTCCATCCGCGTCGATGTGAACCGTGCCTGGTCAGAACTGGATGCAATCAAAGGTATCAGTCTGCTGCAAGCCGGTGGTGTAGATCTGATCGAACAGCCATGTGCGATTGACAATATTGATGCCATGCAGCGCCTGACTCGCCGTTTTGACATTGCCATTATGGCTGATGAATCGCTGATGGGTCCAAGCACCGCTTATAAGCTGGCGAAAACCAATGCAGCGTCCGTATTTGCAGTGAAAGTGGCCCAGTCTGGTGGCCTATTGGAAGGTCGTGATGTTGCAACGATCGCCAACCTGGCAGGGATCGATCTTTATGGCGGCACCATGCTGGAAGGTGCAATCGGTACGATTGCTTCGGCACATCTGTTCTCGACCTTTGAAAACCTGGCCTTTGGTACCGAACTGTTTGGCCCGCTGCTGCTGACTGAAGAAATTCTGAAAACCCCGCTGCAATACCGTGACTTTGCATTACACCTGCCACAAGGTGCCGGTCTGGGGATCCAGATGGACGAAGACAAGATTGATAACTTACGCCGTAAATAAGCAAACGGATCAAGGAGTGAGACATGCTGTTTCATGTACGTATGGATGTAAATATCCCGCTGGATATGCCAGCTGAAAAGGCAAATGAAATTAAGGCTGTAGAAAAAGCATATTCGCAAGAACTACAGCAACAAGGCAAGTGGCGTCACATTTGGCGCATCACCGGTCAGTATTCAAACATCAGTATTTTTGATGTGGAAAGCAATGAAGAGTTGCACAACATTCTGCAGGGCTTACCACTGTATCCATACATGAATATTGAAGTGATGGCACTCAACCGTCACCCATCTTCCATCCGTGAGGATGATACCTGATCCACTGTGGCTCAGACCTGGAGCATTCCGGGTCAGCCAAATCTGAATTCATTCAGAGGGTAAATCAAACAAGGACTGTGGCAGCCACGTTTCAAAGCAGATTTGAAACACCAGCCACCAAAAAACAAACATACTTAAGGAGTTATAGTATGAACCGTCAAGAAATCGATGCTCTAGTGAAAAAAATGAACGTGGACACTGCAACTGGTCCAGTGGATGAACGCGTTCAACAAGTAATCGTACGCCTTGTAGCCGACCTGTTCCAGGCAATTGAAGACCTGGATCTGTCTCAATCAGAAGTATGGAAAGGTCTGGAATACCTGACTGATGCGGGTCAAGCCAACGAACTTGGTCTACTGGCTGCCGGTTTAGGCCTAGAACATTTCCTTGACTTACGTGCAGATGAAAAAGATGCCAAAGCAGGTATTACTGGCGGTACGCCACGTACCATCGAAGGTCCTTTATACGTCGCAGGTGCACCTGAATCTGTTGGCTTTGCGCGTATGGATGACGGCTCTGAATCAGACAAGGTTGATACCCTGTTTATCGAAGGCATCGTGACTGATACTGATGGCAACATCATCGAAGGTGCCAAAGTTGAAGTTTGGCATGCAAACAGCTTGGGTAACTACTCATTCTTCGACAAATCACAATCTGACTTTAACCTGCGTCGCACCATCTTCACTGACCAAGATGGCCGTTATGTTGCGCAAACGACGATGCCAGTCGGTTATGGCTGCCCGCCAGAAGGTACCACTCAAGCACTACTGAACAAGTTAGGCCGTCATGGTAACCGCCCTTCTCACGTGCATTACTTCGTCTCTGCACCGGGTTATCGCAAACTGACCACCCAGTTCAACATCGAAGGTGACCAATACCTGTGGGATGACTTCGCATTCGCAACCCGTGAAGGTCTTGTTGCAACTGCTGTAGATGTAACTGACGAAGCTGAAATCGCGCGTCGTGGTGTAGACAAGCCATTCAAACACATCCAGTTCAACATCGAACTTGTGAAAGAAACTGAAGCTGCACCTTCTACTGAAGTAGAACGCCGCCGCGCAAGCGCTTAATACCCGGAGCGTATGAGTGGTCGCAGGAATGCCACCACTCAGAAGCTTCTCAAAAAATTTGGAAAGTCGGAGAACGGACATGCCACGTATTCCAGTAATTAATACCAGCCATCTTGATCGTATTGATGAATTACTTGTAGACAACTTTGAAACAGGCGAATTTAAGTTACATCGCTCTGTATTTACAGATCAGGCCCTGTTTGACCTTGAAATGAAATATATTTTCGAAGGTAACTGGGTTTACCTGGCACACGAAAGCCAAATTCCAAATAATAACGATTACTACACCACTTATATTGGCCGTCAGCCGATCATCATTGCACGTAACCGCAATGGCGAGCTGAATGCCATGATCAATGCCTGCTCGCACCGCGGTGCACAACTGTGCCGTAACAAACGCGGCAACAAGGCAACCTATACTTGCCCATTCCATGGCTGGACCTTCAACAACTCCGGCAAACTGCTGAAAGTAAAAGATCCGGTGGATGCCGGCTATTCAGACTGCTTTAACAAAGAAGGTTCGCATGACCTGAAAAAAGTGGCACGTTTTGAAAACTACAAAGGCTTCCTGTTCGGCAGCCTGAATCCAGACGTATTGCCATTGCAAGAATACCTGGGTGAAACCACCAAAATCATCGACATGATCGTGGGTCAGTCTGAACAAGGTCTGGAAGTGCTGCGCGGTTCTTCAACCTATACCTATGAAGGTAACTGGAAACTGACCGCTGAAAATGGCGCCGATGGTTATCACGTCTCTGCCGTACACTGGAACTACGCTGCAACCACCCAGCAACGTAAAGAAAAACAGGCCGGTGACAACATCCGTGCCATGAGTGCGGGTTCATGGGGTAAACAAGGCGGTGGTTCATACGGCTTTGAAAATGGCCACATGCTGCTCTGGACGCAGTGGGCGAATCCAGAAGACCGTCCAAATTATCCAAAAGCAGCAGAATATACCGAAAAATTCGGTGAAGCCATGTCGAAATGGATGATCGAACGTTCACGTAACCTGTGCCTGTATCCAAACGTCTATTTGATGGATCAGTTCGGTTCGCAAATCCGTGTATTACGTCCAATTTCTGTCAATAAAACCGAAGTGACCATTTACTGTATCGCGCCTGTCGGTGAAGAACCGGAAGCACGTGCACGCCGTATCCGCCAGTATGAAGACTTCTTCAATGCTTCAGGTATGGCCACTCCGGACGATCTGGAAGAATTCCGTGCCTGCCAGGCAGGTTATGCCGGCATCGAACTGGAATGGAATGACATGTGCCGTGGTGCCAAACACTGGGTACAGGGTCCGGATGATGCAGCCAATGAAATCGGCCTGAAACCAAAACTGTCCGGCATCAAAACTGAAGATGAAGGCCTGTATCTGGCACAACACCAGCACTGGCTGAACATGATGAAAGACGCAATTGCAAAGGAAAAACAATTGGCAGCTGCTGAGCAACAAGGAGAAGTGGCATGAACGCACCAGCAAATTTGAACCAGGTAGGCATCGAACAGATTTCCCAGTTCCTGTACCGCGAAGCGCGTTTGCTGGACGATGAGCAATGGGATGAATGGCTAACCTGCTATGCCCCAACTGCTTCTTTCTGGATGCCAGCCTGGGATGATGATGACACTTTGACCCAGGATCCACAGTCTGAAATCTCGCTGATTTATTACCCGGATCGTCAGGGCCTGGAAGACCGCGTGTTCCGGATCAAGACTGAACGTTCTTCAGCGACCATGCCAGATACCCGTACCTGTCACAACGTCAACAATATCGAAGTGGTTGAGCGTGATGGCAACAAGGTGACTGTCCGTTTTAACTGGAACACGCTGAGCTACCGTTACAAAACCAGCTACAGCTACTTTGGTATGTCGCGTTATGTAATCGATTTTTCAGGCGAACAACCACAGATTTTAAGCAAATACGTGGTGCTGAAAAACGATTACATCAACCAGGTGATCGACATTTACCACATTTAAATTATCCATCGCCTAAAACCCTCCAGCCCAATGGAATGTTGGCTGGAGGTCTCCCAGATTTAAAGATTTGTTAAGGATACTCAGCCATGTCAAACCATAATGTTGCACTTCAATTTGAAGATGGCGTCACCCGTTTTATCTCTGTTGCGCAAGGTGAAACGCTTTCGGATGCAGCTTACCGCCAAAAAATCAATATTCCCCTAGATTGCCGTGATGGCGCATGTGGCACTTGCCGTGCATTTTGTGAGTCTGGCAGCTATGACATGCCTGAAGAAACTTATATTGAAGATGCTTTAACCCCTGAAGAAGCGGAACAAGGCTACATTTTGGCTTGCCAATGCCGTCCGACTTCTGATGCAGTGTTCCAGATTCAGGCGTCTTCTGATGTCTGCAAAACCGAAATTCACCAGTTCCAGGGTACGCTGGCACGTGTCGAAAACCTGTCTGAATCGACCATCACTTTTGATATCCAGCTGGATGATAGTCAACCGGACATTCACTTCCTAGCCGGTCAGTATGTCAATGTCGGCATTCCAGGCACTAACGAAACCCGCTCCTATTCATTCAGCTCCAAGCCGGGCAACCGTTTAACCGGTTTCGTGGTGCGCAATGTGCCGAACGGCAAAATGAGTGAATTCCTCAGTAAAAATGCCAAAGCTGGCGACAAGATGACGTTTACAGGTCCATTTGGCAGCTTCTACCTGCGTAATGTTGTGCGTCCAGTGATGATGCTAGCAGGCGGTACCGGGATTGCCCCATTCCTGTCTATGCTGCAAGTTCTAGAAGAAAAAGGTTCGGAACATCCGGTTCGCCTGGTCTTTGGTGTGACCAATGACTTTGATCTGGTGGCATTGGAACAACTAGATGCCCTGCAGGCCAAACTGCCATGGTTTGAATACCGTACTGTGGTCGCTAGCCCTGAATCTAGCCACGAGCGCAAAGGCTATGTCACTGGTCATATTGAAAATGAATGGCTGAATGGTGGCGATGTCGATATCTACCTGTGTGGTCCGGTACCAATGGTAGATGCCGTACGTAACTGGCTGTCAGCAGAAGGCATCCAGCCAGCCAACTTCCTGTTTGAAAAATTCTCAGCGAACTGATTGAGGATATTTCGAGATGACAGAACGTCAAAGATTTTTAAATAAAGTCGTGATCGTGACCGGTGCTGCCCAAGGCATTGGTCGCGGTGTAGCTATCCAGGCTGCTGCTGAAGGCGCACAAGTAGTATTGGCTGATATTTCGGACTATGTACAGGAAACCCTGGCAGAAATCGAAGCGGCTGGCGGTGATGCCATCATCGTCAAGGCCAATCTGGAAACCTATGCCGGTGCAGAAGCTGTCATGGCTAAAGCACTAGAGACCTATGGGCGTATTGATGTGTTGATCAACAATGTTGGCGGTGCGATCTGGATGAAACCTTTCGAAGAATTCTCTGAAGAAGAAATCGTCAAGGAAGTGAACCGTTCATTGTTCCCAACCATGTGGTGCTGCCGTGCAGTGCTACCGCAAATGATCAAGCAGCAGCATGGCACCATCGTGAATGTATCCTCGATTGCGACCTGCGGGATCCATCGTGCGCCGTATTCAGCATCCAAAGGTGGCGTGAATGCGCTGACCGCTTCCCTGGCCTTTGCCTATGCCAAAGATGGTATCCGCGTGAATGCGGTGGCAACAGGTGGCACCGAAGCACCGCCACGCAAGATTCCACGTAATGCTAAACCGCTAAGCGAACAGGAAGAACGCTGGATGCAGGATGTGGTCGACCAGACCAAAGACCGCAGCCACATGAAACGCTATGGCACGATCCAGGAACAGGTCAACGCCATTCTGTTCCTCGCTTCAGATGAAGCATCGTATATGACTGGAACTGTAGTTCCTGTTGGTGGCGGCGATCAGGGTTAAACCTGATTGCATACAGGCTCATTGACCGCAAGGAGGCAACCGCAATGACACACCTGTTTCAAACCCTGAAGGATGACTGGTCGATTTCAGCCACGGTGGCAGGATTTTTAGCCGTGCTGATTTCCTATTCTGGTCCCCTGATTATTTTCTTCCAGGCGGCCCAGCAGGCGCAAGTCTCGCCAGCCATGATGATTTCATGGATCTGGGGCATTTCTATCGCTGCTGCTATTTCCAGCATTTACCTGTCATTGAAATTCAAGGTACCGGTAGTAATGGCCTGGTCGGCACCAGGAACAGCCCTGCTGGTGACCCTGTTTCCGGAAATTTCCCTGAATGAAGCCATTGCCGCCTATATCACCACAGCTGTGGTGTTGTTCGTGATTGGTGTTACCGGCTATTTCGACAAATTACTGGCTTTGATTCCACAATCTGTCGCTGCCGGGATGATGGCTGGGATTCTAGTGAATTTTGGTCTGGGGCTTTTTACTGCTACCGAAAACATGCCCATCATCGTGACCAGCATGCTGCTGGTGTTCCTGATCGCGAAACGTTTTAACCCGCGTTATGCCATGCTCTGGGTACTCGGTGTGGGGCTGATCCTGAGTTTGATCTTTGGCAAATTCCAGCCCGTTACTATGAATTTCAGTATCGCCATTCCTCAATTCATCCAGCCGGAATGGAGCTGGAATTCTACCCTGAACCTGGCACTCCCGCTGATTCTGGTTAGCCTTTCGGGCCAGTTCCTGCCAGGCATGAGTTTATTAAAACTGTCCGGTTATAACGTTCCAGCCAAACCGATTATTACCACTGCCAGTATCACCTCACTGATTTTTGCCTGTTTTGGTGCCATTACTACAGTGCTTGGTTCGATTACTGCAGCCCTGTGTATGGGTGCAGATGCACATGAAGCCAAAGACAAACGCTATATCGCTGGTATCTGTAATGGCCTGTTTTACATCCTCGGTGGCCTGTTTGCCGGCAGTATTGTGTTGCTGTTTAGCCTGTTTCCAAAAGAACTGGTTGCTGCACTGGCCGGCTTGGCCTTGCTCGGTGCGATTTCTAGCAACCTGACTGTGGCCATGCAAACCGAAAACCAGCGTGAATCTGCCCTGATTACCTTTCTGGCTACTGCTTCTGGCATGAGTCTGTTGGGCATGAGTTCCGTGTTCTGGGGCATCTGTATCGGCCTGCTGGCGCACTTTGTACTTAGCCCGAAAAAATCTTCACTGCAAACCAATTTAGCTTCTGATTCAAAACGTGCCTGAGTGATAGGCAGTAAAGGAAAGATTATGATTGATAAAAGTTCTGCTTCACTGGTTGAAGCACTTTCACAAATCAAAGACGGATCAACCATCATGATCGGTGGTTTTGGTACCGCAGGTCAGCCTGCTGAACTGATTGATGGCCTGATCGAGCTGGGTGTGAAAGATCTGGTGATCGTCAATAACAATGCCGGTAACGGTGACTATGGTCTGGCGAAACTGCTGAAGACCGGTGCAGTTCGTAAAATCATCTGCTCTTTCCCGCGCCAGTCAGACTCCTGGGTCTTTGACGAGCTGTACCGTGCCGGCAAGATCGAGCTGGAACTGGTACCACAAGGTAACCTGGCCTGCCGGATTCAGGCTGCAGGTATGGGACTTGGTCCGATCTACACACCTACCGGTTTTGGCACCTTGCTGGCTGAAGGCAAACCGACCCTGAATTATGAAGGTAAAGATTACGTTTTAGAAAATCCAATTAAAGCGGACTTTGCTCTGATCAAAGCGCATAAAGGTGATCGCTGGGGCAATCTGGTCTATCGTAAATCGGCGCGTAACTTCGGTCCAATCATGGCTATGGCGGCAGATGTGACTATTGCCCAGGTCGCTGAAGTGGTTGAACTCGGTGAGCTGGATCCGGAACACATCATCACCCCGGGCATCTTTGTCCAACATGTTGTCCAAGTACAACCGGCACAGTAATTCAGGAGCAAAATCATGAGCTATATCAAACTGACCCGTGACCAGATTGCTGAACGTGTTGCCCAGGACATTCCGGATGGTGCCTATGTCAACCTTGGTATTGGCCTGCCGACCAAGATTGCCAGTTATCTGCCTGCAGACAAGGATGTTTTCCTGCATTCTGAAAATGGCCTGCTGGCTTTTGGCCCGCCACCTGCCAAAGGTGAAGAAGACCCTGAACTGATCAATGCCGGTAAAGAATTTGTGACCATGCTGACCGGCGGTGCCTTTTTCCACCATGGCGATTCTTTCGCCATGATGCGTGGAGGTCATCTGGATATTGCGGTACTTGGTGCTTTCCAAGTGGCTGAAAATGGTGATCTGGCCAACTGGCATACCGGTGCACCAGATGCAATTCCTGCAGTCGGTGGCGCGATGGATCTGGCCGTCGGTGCCAAGAAAGTCTTTATCACTACCGATCATGTGACTAAAAAAGGCGAGCCGAAGATTGTGGCTGAACTGACTTATCCTGCGACTGGCCTGAAATGTGTAGACCGCATCTATACCGACCTGTGTGTGATTGATGTCACGGTTGAAGGCATGAAAGTGATTGAAAAAGTTGAAGGTCTGTCATTTGAAGAATTGCAGTCGATGACGGGTGCCAAACTGATTGATGCAACACAGGGTTAAGTAATAAAGGAAAATTAAATCCCCCCTATATTCCCTGAACAAGACTTAAGCACTGCTTTAAGTCGATGTGTAAGAAAGGGGAACTTTCGAAAATATATGCCGGAAGCTCTCCTCCCTTTATCAAAGGGAGGTCGGGAGGAATTCAAAGATTCAGGAAATAGAAATAATGAAAAACGCATATATCATCGATGCCATTCGTACTCCATTCGGTCGCTATGCCGGTGGGTTGGCACCTGTTCGTGCCGATGACCTGGGTGCGATTCCGATTAAGGCCTTGATGGAACGTAACCCAAGTATCAACTGGGAAAAAGTAGATGACGTGATCTACGGCTGTGCCAATCAGGCCGGTGAAGACAACCGCAACGTGGGTCGTATGTCAGCACTGCTTGCTGGTGTACCTTATCAAGTGCCAGCAACCACGATTAACCGTCTGTGCGGATCATCACTCGATGCGGTAGCGATTGCGGCACGTGCCATTAAAGCTGGTGAGGCGAATCTGATTGTTGCTGGGGGTGTGGAATCCATGTCACGCGCCCCATTTGTAATGGGCAAAGCCGAAACGGCTTATGGCCGTACACAAAAGGTTGAAGATACCACCATGGGCTGGCGTTTTATCAACCCGAAACTGAAAGAACTGTATGGTGTGGAAACCATGCCGGAAACTGCGGAAAATGTGGCAGCACAGTTCAATATAAACCGTGAAGATCAGGACAAGTTTGCCCTGACCAGCCAGCAACGTACTGCAGCAGCTCAAGCCAAAGGTTTCTTTCAAAATGAAATCGTGCCAGTGGTCATTCCTCAGCGTAAAGGCGAACCTGTCGTTGTTGATACAGATGAACATCCACGTGCATCTACAACACTAGAAGGTTTAACCAAGTTAAAACCCGTCGTAAAAGCGGATGGTACGGTGACTGCCGGAAATGCATCTGGCATTAACGACGGTGCTGCGGCATTACTGATTGCATCTGATGAAGCGGTTGCAGAATATGGTCTTAAAGCGCGTGCCAAAATTATTGGTTCAACCGTGGTGGGCGTAGAACCCCGCATCATGGGTTTTGGCCCAGCACCTGCCATTAAAAAACTGCTGGCCCAGACCGGTTTGACGCTAGACCAAATGGATGTCATTGAACTGAATGAAGCCTTTGCTGCACAGGCACTGGCGGTGACTCGTGACCTGGGGCTGGCGGATGATGCAGCGCATGTAAACCCAAATGGTGGTGCCATTGCGATTGGTCATCCACTCGGTGCTTCCGGTGCCCGTCTGGTGACTACTGCCTTGAACCAGCTGGAACAGACCGGTGGTAAATATGCTCTCTGCTCCATGTGTATCGGTGTGGGTCAAGGTATCGCGCTGATTATTGAACGTGTGTAATGCACAATTAAAAATATAAACTCCTCCCTGAATGTAGATTCAAAGTACGGCTTTGAATCAAATGCAAGAAAGGGAGGCCGGGAGGGATTTTAATGCCAACATTTACATCAAATGATGCCCAGATCAATTACCAGACTTTTGGGGATGCTAGCAAACCTGCATTGGTATTTTCCAATTCACTGGGCACCAAATACAGCATGTGGCAGCCACAGATTGAACATTTCCAGCAGGATTATTACGTAATCTGTTATGACACCCGTGGTCATGGTGCATCTTCTGCACCACAAGGCCCCTATAGTCTGGAGCAGTTGGGTCAGGATGTCGTGAATCTTCTGGATCATTTGAACATTGCAAAAGCAGCATTCTGTGGTATTTCTATGGGTGGCTTAACCGGTCAATGGTTAGCGATTCATAAGCCAGAACGTTTTAGCGAGGTGATTGTCTGCAATACTGCAGCCAAAATTGGCCAGGAACAGGCATGGCAAGACCGTGCTGCGCTTGTCCGTGAGCAAGGTCTTGCTCCGATTGCTGCAACTGCGGCATCACGCTGGTTTACCGATCCCTTTATCCAGAGCAACCCGGCAGTCGTTGCAGAACTTTCAAACGACCTCGGAGCTGGCAGCCCAGAAGGCTATGCAAACTGCTGTGAAGCTCTGGCTAAGGCGGATGTCCGCGAACAACTTAGTAGCATCCAAATCCCTGTGCTGATTATTGCGGGTCAGCAGGATCCTGTGACGACTGTTACAGATGGTCAGTTTATGCAGCAACGTATTGCCAACAGCCAGTTGTTTGAAATCAATGCCTCGCATATTTCCAATATTGAACAGCCGGAAGCCTTTAATCAGGCAGTACAAACTTTTCTTGCTGTTTGATTCATGGTTGTAAAAAAGCCACGATATTTCGTGGCTTTTCTTTTATTCGTGTATTCTTTAAGCCCAGATCACCAGAATTGCTGCAATCACTACTAATCCTAAGCCCCAGTGCTCGGCACGTGCCAGTTTTTCTTTAAAGAAATAAGCGGAAATTAGCAGACTGAACAGGATTTCGATTTGTCCCAAGGTTTTCACGATTGGCACACTCATCATACTCATGGCAGTAAACCAGCCGAGGGATGCCATAAAGCTACAAAAACTGACTTTAAAAGTAAGTCCCAAACGTTGCCACATGGCGACTAAGGTTTTTCGGCTAAACAGGCTCAGGTAAATCAGCATACTGATGCACTGGAAACCAATCACCGAAATTAGTACCCATGAAGCGCGATGTACGGTTGGCAACATCGGTAGTTCCAGACTGGCTTCACGGACCAAGAGTGAAGTAATAGCAAAGCTCAAACCACTACCGATGCCGATGGCTAAAGTCTTGGTGGATGAACCGCTCAGCTGATTGCCTTTACTGAGCAGAAATACCGCATAACCCCCAATGAGCACCCCGATCCATGCCAGTACAGAAAGATGATCTGATAGAAAAATCACCCCGATAATGGCAGCCAGAATCGCTTCACTTTTTGCCAGTCCAACACCAATCGCATAATTTTTCTGTTTAAATAGCTGCACCATCAAGGCGGTTGCCAGAATCTGGCTGATACCGGCAATCAGAATATAGACCCAATACTTCGGGGTAAAATGCACCACACTTTCTACCGGTTTGAAGTGGTATAAAGCTGCGATGTAAAGCCCTGCAAGCGGAAAACCAAACAGGAAACGCGCTAGGGTCACGCCCCAAATATCGACAGTAGTACTGAGCTGTTTTTGAAAGGCATTTCGCCAGGCCTGCATAAATGCAGCCATTAAAGTGAAGAAAATCCAGCTGATCGCCATACAGTCATCTGCGAATACATTAAAAGTAAATTAATTTTAAGCTTGAGATTGCAAGATGACTAATTAAAAAAGGAATGTTTCCGAATAGCTAAAAGTTTTCTTTCAATTTCTGAATGATAAAAATTATTTGTAATTTTCAGCCAAACCAAAATGTGAAAGTGGTACTAACCTTGCTTAATAAATCAGGATAAAGATAAACACTGATTTTAGCAGTTGGATATGTTTAAAGTATGTAATTAAACCCTAAGTTTAATTGTACTGTGACACGGTTTCCTGCAATATGAAATCAATAACAATTAGTGTTTATCAGTGAAGATCAAGCACCCCTCTACCAGATAGCCGGACGCCATCAAAGGTAAGGAATATAATGACCAGCTTAAATTATTATCAAACCATTTTTGATAAAGCGGGTGATGCCATTTTTGTACATGATATCGGCAGTGTCGAGTTCATGGACGCCAATGAAGCAGCTGAAAACCTGACGGGTTACAGCAAATCCGAATTAACAAAAATGAGTGTGGAAAAAATCAGTGCCCATAGCCATGGTTTTGATTTTCATCATGCCTTAAAAAAAGTTCAACAGGCTGCAAGCCACGAAGCCATTACTTTCGAGTGGATGATTCAGTCGCAGGATCAACGCCAGATTCCGGTTGAAGTCTGTTTAAAAACAGTTGAAATTGAAGATAAACCTAAACTGTTAGCCTTAGTCCGTAATATTAGCGAAATCAAGAAATATCAGTATGCCCTGCAATCCAGAGATCAGTATTTCAAACTTCTTCTAGAACATTCAGGTGATGGTATCGCCATTCTGGATTTACAAGGCAAACTACTTTATGCCAGCCCTTCTCTACAACGAATTCTCGGTTACCGAGACCGTTTTGTCCTGAATAAAAATGTTTTAAGTGTTATTCATCCTGATGACCGGATGAAAGTCCGTCAGCTTTTATTTAAACGCTCGGATGAATACGCACCAAGTGTGATTGACTACAAAATCATGCACCATAATGGTCAATGGCGACACCATGAAGCAACCTATCGTAACCTGCTCGATCATCCAGACATTCAAGGCATTCTGGTAAATTACCGGGATATTACCGAGCGGGTTGAGGCTGAAGAAATGGCCCGGGCACGGGAAAAACAGCTGGGGCATATGTCACGCTGCAAAACCATGGGAGAGTTGGCTACAGCTTTGGCTCATGAACTGAATCAGCCGCTTGCTGCCCTAAATAACTATGTCGGTGGCAGTATCATCCGCATCCAAAATGGTTTAGCTAATACCACTGAAACCCTAGATGCTATGAATGCTGCACTGGACCAGACCAAACGGGTCAATAGTATTATTCATAGTATGCGTAGCTTTTTGCGCAAAGGCGAAGCCAATTATCAGGTGCATGCTTTAAATAAACTGATTCAGGATCTACATCCTTTAATTGGTCTGAAAGCCGATCAAGGTGGATGTGTCATCCACTATGAATTAGGTGTTGCCCCGATTTATATCTCTGCTGATGAAACGCTGTTTAGCCAGGTCATTATTAATCTTGTATTTAATGCTGTAGATGCCCTGCAACGTAATCCAGAAGGACAGCGCGATATCTTTATTCGTACCTGGCAGCACAACCAGCATGCCCGTATTGCGATTGCCGACAATGGCCCTGGGCTGCAAGGCCAAAATCCGGAACAGTTGTTTGAATCATTCTATTCCAGCAAAAAAGACAGCATGGGTATTGGTCTTACCCTATCACGCAGCATTATCGAAAATCATCACGGCTATTTATGGGTCTGTGAAGGTGAATCTGGTGCAATCTTTAATATTTCTCTGGCAGCACAGGAGCGTGCAAAATGTATTTAAATAATTCTCATGTTCCCGAGCCTATTGTTTATGTAATTGATGACGATCAGGATATTTGTAACTCTTTGACCTGGTTACTGGATTCTGTTCAACTTGAAACCAAAACCTTTAACAGTGCCATTGAATTTCTAAATTACCAACGTCCAAATACACCTGCTTGCCTGATTTTGGATATTCGTATGCGTGGCATGAGTGGTTTACAGTTACAGCAACAACTGAATCAGCAAAAGGCCAGCTTACCGATTATTTTCATGACCGGTCATGGTGATATCCCCATGTCAGTCAATGCCATGAAAGCCGGTGCCTTCGATTTTCTGGAGAAACCTTTTAATCCACAGCATATGCTGGACCAGATTCAGGCCTGTCTACAGCAAGCTGAACAGAACTTTATCGAAGAGGAAAAGCGCAAACAGCAAATTCAAAAACTAAAATCATTATCACCACGTGAGAATGAAATTATTAATTTGCTGGTAGATGGGCTGTCCAGCAAGCACATTGCCCAGGTACTGAATATCAGTCATAAGACTGTAGAAATTCACCGTACCCATATTCGGCAAAAACTGGGTACAGAATCTATTGCACAGATTGTGAATATGGTCCTAATGTGTAGAGATAGAACCATGCAAGCGATGGGTTAACCCATCGCTTTTTTTTGATTGTTCATTAAAGAATTAAGGAATGAAAATTTAGAAAAAGCGGTCGAAGTGGATCTGTTGTTGCGGAATACCCGCTTGATGTGCCATCTGTTCAATAGATTTCACCATTGGCGGTGGTCCTGCACAATAAATTTCATGCTGAATTAATTGTTCACCCAGTACATCATCAATCACTTCATGGATAAACCCAGAACGAATCCCTTCAATCAGCTCAGAAGAAGTCGCAGGAACATAATTTAAGCGTGAGCCTAATTCGGTCCAGTCACGTAATTGCTGCTCAGTAAGTAGATCTCGCTGTTCACGCCCGCCATGGAAGAACCAGACCTTATGATGTTGCAGCTGTGGATTAACTGCAACTCCACGGGCAATGGCCAGCATCGGTGCCAGCCCTGACCCCCCCGCCACACAAACAATTGGTCGTGGCTGTTCCTGTAAATGGGCCAAACCATAAGGGCCATCAATCTGAATCACCGCATTTTGACGCTGCTGCTCATCAAACAGCAAATTGGTCATTTTGCCATCTGGTACACGGCGAATCTGGAATATCCATAAACCTTCATCATTCGGCAAATTCGCCATGGAATAAGCACGTAATAACTGCTCATTTACCCAAAGTAAAGCATATTGACCTGGGATAAATTTGGCAGGCTCATCTGACTGTAAATGGATTTCTAGAATATCATGGGTGATTGGCTGTACATGCTTAAGCTTTACTGCTTGTTGTTTTGGTAAGATTTTCGGTGTGCATTGTTCATCCAAGCGGACTTTAATGACACAATCAGATTTAGGACGGCATTGGCAAGCTAATAGACGACCTTTACGACGGTCACGATCACTCAATCCAGGTGCTTCAGCCCACAGGTTGTCTACTTCACCAGACAGAACTTCTATTTTACAGGTTCCACAACCACCGGCATTGCATTCGTAAGGTAAACCAAGACCTTGGCGAAGGCCGCCGCGCAGCAGCACATCGTCTGCTGCACAATGAAATTCCCCTTGCCCTTCAATTTGGATTTTATACATCGGCATTACTCCACCAGATAAACCCGATCTTCGCGGACAATAGACTGATAGGTTTTTAGCGGAATGGTACAAGGTGCTCCACAAGGCTCACCTGTTTTAATATCGAAAGCACCGGCATGAAACGGACATTCCACTTCACAACCATCTATTTCACCATCTGCCAGTGAGGCATCACCATGGGTACAGGTATCATCAGTGACATAGAATTCGCCATCTTCCAGATGGAACACCGCCAATGGTGGATAGCCCTCAATAATCACCTGTAAACCTTCACCCTGTTCAATATCGGAAGTCAGGCAAAGGAATTTTTCTGCAATATTGGCCATTTTGATATTCATTTGCTTAACTCCTCAATCGGTGAATCTGTCGCTTCAGGCCCCAAAGTGTGATAACCGCCATCAGCATGAATCACACTGCCAGTCAGCAGTTTAGCTTTCGGACTACATAACAGGCTTAAGGCTTCAGCCACTTCTTCTGCATCGGCAATGCGACCCAGTACATGGAAACGGCCTGCAACGCGATCAGTTTTAGGACGATCATTTCCTGAAATCATCTGCATCGGCACCGACCAAGTCCAGCCGAGGGATAAGGCATGTACACGAATACCATCAGCAGCCAGATCCAGTGCCATGCTTTTAGTCAGTTGTTCTAAGGTTGCTTTAGAGGCTGGATAAACCCAACGCTCTTTTTGGGCAATGCGGGCGCTAACACTACTAATATTAATGACAGCCCCATCATTGCTGGCCTGCAGCAATGGTCTACATGCCTGTACCAAAGCTGCATGACCAAACACGGTCACATTAAATGTATTTTGCCAATCACTACGGGTTGATTGTGAGCCATGGTCTTCATACACACAGGCCAGATTCACTAAAATATCCAGTCGATTTAGTTTGCTACAGAGAGCTTGAATACTGTTATCACTGGCAAGATCCAGATATTCATAATGACTTTGGGTCTCGTCTGCCACCTGTTTGCCTTGTGTTTCATTAATATCGGCAATAATGACGTCGGCACCCAAACTTTTTAATTCTTTGACTACTGCCTGGCCAATGTGGGTTGCGCCCCCAGTGACCAGAACCACTTTATTATTCAGATCGGTCATGAAACCTCCTTGTATTGTGGCCATTCCGTAAATTGCCCTTTGCAGAACAGTAATGGGCGTTGATTGCTATGTCGGCACTGTTCAATTTTCCCCAAGAAAATCTGGTGATCACCTGCTTCAATCTGCTGTTCACGACGGCAGATAAACTGCACTACGCAACCTTCCAGTACCGGTGCTTTAGTAGTTTCAAGATTCCAACTCCCATGCTGGAATTTGTCTGGAATTGGCTTGGCAAAATTTAGTCCGATCTCTTGCTGATCTGCTCCCAGAATATTGATGGCAAAGTATTCTGCATTTTCAAAAACAGTACGGCTTGGTGAATGATTTACCAGACTCCAAAGCACCAGCGCAGGATCAAGAGATACCGAGCTAAAAGAGTTAATCGTAAGACCAACAGGTTGTTGCTGTTCATCCAGACAGGTGACAATTGCGACACCTGTGGCAAAACCGCCGAAGGCCTGCCGAAGCGCTTTTGCTTCAGCCAGGTCAACGTCCTGCCACAAAACTTCAGGCAGCTGCATGTTGAAACTCCTTACGTGACAGATATTCTTTCGCCCCTTCTGCACCATCCACGGCTGGCCAGAAACCACGCGGATTATTAAAGTGGCCCATAAAGTCATCCGCAATTGCACTGTTTTGAGATGCTGCTCCCAGAACTTGAAGTAAGCTTTCACTTGGTGGATTCAACAACAAGTTGGTGAATTCTGTGGTATATCGGCCTGATTTCTCCCAGAAGTCATCAAAGACTTGTGTCATCCATTCAGGTGTAAATGCGGCATCGCCATGCTCTAGAATGGCTTGCAAATAATGCTCGACCATACGCGTCGCATTGTTGGCACCCTGACCAGCAATCGGGTCATTGACCATCACTGTGTCCCCAATACCCCAAATCGAAGCACCATTTTCCAAAGTCGCAACCGGATAACGGACTTCTGGACGGAAAGCACCTTTCAACCAGGCATTTGGATCACTGAGTTCCATATTGTCGACCATACGGAAACTTTGATCTGGTGTGACTTTGGCCACGGCTTGTTTCATGCGTTGCAGCATTTCTTCGCCGCTAGTGACATCATCAAAAATGTCCATCGGGCCGTTTGGTACACATTCAAACAGGAAGCTACGGCATGGACCATGCGTATGGCTGTAGAACGGCATACTGAAGTATTCACCTGCTCCAGCAACAAAGTTAAAGTGCAAGGTTTGTGATGGCTGACCTTGCCAGCTATCTGGACCACATAGATCATCACCTACAACGAGCGCTGCGGCCAGTTTACGTGGCGGAGTTTGGTGCACAGAACGTGATTCATTGCGTTTGAATAGACTCGTAATATTGCCCTTACCTGCAGCGAGAATCGTTAAATCATTTTCAGCACAGATGATTTCCAGATCTTCAGGCGTGACATTCTGGATCACCAGCTTGCCTCCACGGCGTGGATATTCTTCTAGCCAGCGGTGATATTTGGTACGCTGGTCCATGGCAATACCTTTATTTTCATGCAGGAAGCCTGTTAATGGTAAGGCAATCGAGCCATCTGGAGCGCGGAAATCCACATGAATGGCCTGTCCGTGATGCGCCTTACCATCCCAGAAATTCAAGCCCAGTTTGCGTTCCACTTCCAGCGTATTGGCGAAGAACATGGTCGTACTGACCATACGGCCATGTAATAGTTCTTCAGCTGGACGGTCCACATATAAAGTAACGTCGTATTTTTTTTCTAGTAATGAGAATGCCAGTAATAAACCTGCCTGCCCACCACCAATAATTGCAATTTTTCTCATCTCTTGAATTCCTCTTCGGGCCGTTTCTGATGCAGCAGCTATCGTTATATTTGCGCTTATGTTGTCGGATACGGCTGATTAAACGTCAGGTTTAATTCCACCCGGTCAAATTTCCACTCACCTTCTGCATCACAGCGAACAGTGGCTTGATAAAATCCGCCTAGACAGCTGGTGCTTGCCTGCTGACCTTTTTCGGCCAGGTTACAAACTTCCCAGAGCATCCAGCTGACATTGGCATGTTGCTGATCCAGCACTTTGATATCCGGCATTGCCATAATGTGCAGGCTCCACAGCACTTGCGCTTCAGCAATCCCAGACAGCGCATCTAGAATGTTTTGTCGACCTTGATATTCGCCAAAACCATTGGCACACCAAACCGCATCTTTATGAAACAGATGCTGCATAATGGCTGGGTTGTTGCGCTGATCAGCCGCTGTTGCGTAGCGACCCACCAGACTGCGAATGGCCTCGCAGCTTTCTAGGTAGTGCAAACGGGTTTCTAGATTGTGCTGGCTCATATTCAGTTCCTTTAAACGTTGACCACGTCACCGGTTTCATAAACAAAACGGGTTTCTTCAAAGGCATAAGGAACACCCACTGAACCTTTATAGAGTTCGATATGCGGCGCTATTTCTGCAAAGCTCAGGCTAAGCCAGTACAGCTTGTGCAGTTCTTCTGGCAATGAACCCAATGGATATTGGTCTAATGCAGCCAGCAGTTTGCGCATTTCAGGCAGGATTGCATCATAGAATGCCTGTAGCTCTTCTTTAGTCGAGTTCAGACGTGCTAGATGACGCTGTTTAGAGGTTCCTAAAGCCCATTTCGCTACAAAAGGTTCCAAAGCAGCAAAGTCAGCAGGTAGTTGTGAAATGATATTTGACATGCGAATTCTCCTTATGCGCGATTCAGGTATTGTTCAAGAACGTGGTAGCCATGACGAATCAGGATTTCTTCGTCTTGTAAATGCATGACTTTCTTCGCCTTAGATTCCAGAGCTTCTTGGGTATCTTCCATGGTTGCAGTATCTTCTAACCATGCATTGCGCTGTAAAACTTGCGCGAATTCCTGTGCCCAACGCTCTGAATAAGTTTTCGCTTTAGGCAGGTAGTAACGGCCTTCCCAACGAGTCTTGTTATGACCGACTGGCCAGAACTGATGGGTAAACCACACGCCTTCTGTCACGTGTACAAGGATATTCGGGAAGATAACTGATAGTTCGAATGAAAAATCATCACGGTCATTTGGATTCACTGACTTCGGTAACTGGTTACGTTCATAGTGGTTGACCAGTGATGCTCCGGTAATTTCTCCGGAAAGTGCCGCAGCTGGTTTTGGATTGGCATTTTTGGTTAAGCACACTGCACAGGTACGGTGGTCACCGAATAATTGAACTTCCTGTAAGCCAGAGGCAAATACATTCGGGAATGAGCCAGCATGAATGGTTGCAACGTGGTAAGCCTCGGCGAAGGCATCATGTGCCACTTTCCAGTTACAGTTCAGTACCGTGTTATAAGCAAAGCATTCTTCCATTTCATGGAATGGATAACCGCCTAGGTGCTCACCCATGCCACCTAAAAATTCTTCAACACCTTGTGTACCTTCATTATCTAAATTAACAAAGATGAAGCCTTCCCAAACTTCAGTACGTACTGGCGCCAGACCATTGTGGCCTTTGTCAAAGCAAGAAGTGAATTTTTCTTCTTCAGGTACGCTAACCAGATCGCCTTTGGCATCATATACCCAGCCATGGAAACGACAGGTAACAACCGCAGCCTTACTTGAACCAAAAGTTTCATTATCAGTTTCTACAACGACTTTATTACCACGATGCGAACAGATGTTATGGAAACCACGGATTTCACCGTCTTTGCCATGCATAAGGATTACAGAGGTTTTAGCGAAGTCCAGACGCTTCACTTTGTAATCACCTTTCTTTGGAATTTCTTCGACACGACCAACTTTCAGCCATACTTTAGAGAAAACTTTGTCGATTTCTTCCTGATAGATTTCAGGTGAAATACATGGTTCTGTTGGAATCGGTTCAATACCGAGTTCAGGATAAAGTTCGCCCCAACGGAGTTTAGAATTACTGTTCATATGACATTCCTGTTCAAGTTTCTAAGTTCTTTACTTTCAATATGCAGTGGCATAGCACCACTGCAGTTGTTGGCTAATTTTGCTTTTGATTAAATTTGATAATGTTCGCGAACCAGATCTGCAATGCCGAGTTTTTCCAGAATTGGCATCGGGCAAAGGAAAGTAGCGCGAACCATACCTGGCAAACGGCTGATTTCAATTGAACCTGTAATCGTGCAGCGGTTCATGACTTCGTCGTAGCTCAAGCCTGTAGTTTTTGCAGCACGGTTCAGAGCATTTTCAGTTGCATCATTCAGGTTCTTGCCTGTACCCATAAAAGTGATTGGGCCGCTTTCTTCAATTTCGGTTTGCCCCCAACGCTCACCCAGTGCTTTCACTTTTTCTTTCTCTTCTTTGGTAAATGGGCGTGCCATTGGTGGAAGATCATCTGGTGCTTGCAGCAGGATTGGACCATCAATAGTCAGACCTTTGATCACTTCCACTTGCAGTTCAGTTTCCCCTGATACATCTGTTGCGTGACCGGCAATTTCGCCATTACCTTGCTGTGCATGCATATCGCCCATATAAACACCAGCACCTGGCACTTTTACTGGACAAATCAGAATACAACCCGGACGAATGGAGTTAGTATCCATATGACCGTCCGTTTTCGCTGCAACTAGTTCTTCTTCAGTCATTCCATATTTATGTGGTGCATCAATCAGGAATTGACCAAAATCATGGCAGTTATGTGAGTCTGGCAAGTCACGTGCAGGTGTGGTACCAATATTGCCCAGGAATGGACGCATGTGCGCTGCTACACCTGGCATATCAGCACGTGCCAGTGACAGAATAGAGTGCTGTGCTGCATGCTCAGGAAGTGCTGAAAGTTCACTCGCATTTCCAGCGAGTTTGTTCGCAATCTCTTGATTTACAGTCAGACTGACTTTGTTTTCTTCATCTAGCACAATCACATACCCGTGAGAGAAGCGGAAAGCACTTACTTCTGCACCACAGTTTTTACAGTGAATCGCATCTTCACCAATGCCTTCAACGTAACTGGCTGGCTGTTCAGTCCCACAAGCATTACAGTATTTCGCCACAAACGGGTCGCCATGGTAACGGCCTTCAACAAACTGCATCACACCTGAAGAAGTTGCGATTGACGTTACTTTCATCTTTTTGATTTTCAGAGCAACAGCATCACCTACTTCTGCACCTTCAATCGCCACAGGTAAAGTCACTTCATGACCGCCCTGAAATGCAGGGGTAATCATGGGGCCCCAGCAGCCTGGTGGTGTACCGGTTTTTAAAGTGCCGCCATTTTTTAGTGGACCCAGCATGCGTTGGCTTGGGCCAACAATACCGCCAGAAAACTCATTAACGATCAGGTAATCCACAGCATTTGTGCTGCCTGCTGCATATTCTTGGTTTTCAATTTTCATAGTCTTACCCCTGTAGTCTTAAATAATTGATTGCTTAAAATGGAACGGTAATGTCGAGGGCAAACTTTTGACCTTCAGGTCGGTTTTCCACATTAAATTCTTTTTGGTATTTGGCTGCTACAGCGATGCCTTTCGGGAATTGGTAACGAACCTGTGGACCAATGCTGGCTGCTTTGGCTTTGAAATCGCCAAGAATTGCGCCCTCTCCTGAGTCGCCTTCAAGCTGACGATGCACATAACCACCTAGTCCTACAGCTAATGGACCAGTGTGTTTGGCAACCAGATAATCCACATGTAAGGCATTGCCTGATTCATAGTTGGTATCTTTGTTTTCGAAGTTGATGTCGTACATCCACTTGGTCGTTACTTCGATACCCTGCTTGTTCAGGTAAGTCGCAGAAACAATTGGCTGAATGGTGTAGTAGTTACGCCCGATATTGGACAGACGGTTTTTGTTGTAAGAACCCACTGGAATATAGAAATCTACGCCAGTTGCTACATGAAAATCGCCTTTGTGCCAGCCCAGCAGGAATGGATCGATAATCACATCACCCATAGATCGGGTTTCGTCTTGATTACCACCTAAGGTAATGTCGGCGTTGGCATAGACTAGGAATGCGTGCATACCCCAATTTGCACCAAGAAAAGTTTTGTCACTAACGTAAATGCCACGGGCTACTGTCGCGAAAGTGTCCAGTTTGAAATCATCAAATACTGGATGATCATTTTTGAATTTGTCTGCTGAATAAAATTGGTTATAACTCATCAGGTAAGTACCTGGAGGCGGCATTGCACCACCGAAGAAACTTTCCGTGCCATCTGGATAAGCACTGCCACCATTTTCAGCTGCTAGTGCGAATGGTGCGCAACCGAACAGGCTTGTGGTCAATGCCACTGTTTTTAGATATTTTCTTACCATTTACAGCATTCCCCTGGTTCCTAAAGTCTTTGTTTTTCAGGCTTTCAGCCCTTTAAGCTCATGACTTAATCTAGACCTGAAACATGGCAGGGAAATATAAGGACGAATCTGTGTTGTGTTAGGTGAATGTTATGTAGCAGTAGCGAATGGCTTTATAAACCCTAGTGTTTTGTATAGGTTTAAATAGGAAAATGACAGATGGCTATAGGGGTTTTTACTTATATGATGGGCTGAAAATTGGCAAATTTTTTTTAATATTTTTTGGATTTAATACAGATAAGTAGGATTGAATTACTAAATAAGAAATGAAGTGCCCTAACAAATGGGGTTAAAGCACTTCTTAAAATAAAGACAGGAAAATCACCTCATTCTCTGCCATTAAAGTCATCTGCAAATACATTAAAGGAAAAATATTTTATGCATTAGCAGAGCTTATGATTAATTAAAAATGGAATGAAGGTTGATAGCAGAAAGTCTGGATTAACAAGGCGACGAATTATGTCGTAGTTCAATTGACTAGAAGCATAAATATTTTAAGATCTTCTTTAAAAAAAGATCGGAATTAATATGAAAATACCAAGTGATGCAAAACAAATTTTCTTACTAGAGTTAGTAATATCTATTCTTAGCACATTTTTTTTAATGGGGCTTACCTTTTTATATTCTCGTAGTGAAGGTCTTGTCGAATTAATTAATGGCTATAATGATCAATTTAAAACACCTAATTTAATGAATTTATTAATTTTACTCTTTATTGGTCTAATTACTTGGATTTTTTATTATTTCTTTAATTTTAAGCATAAGATTTTTCTTAAGAAATTATCTGTGGAGCTATTTAATATTTGCATCAATTTGCTTCGGTTAGCTAGTGGCATTATGTTTTCATTTATAATTTTACATTTACTAGTAGAGGGATATTCAGAAAAATTACCTCGCATTTTTCTCTTTGGTTTCTTGGCGCTAGTTGAAGTCACTTGTTTTTCTTACTTTAAAGATTATTATTTTTTTAAAGAAAAATCATCATATACCCCAATAAAATATAGAGCCTCTTAAATTTATAGAGGCTCTTAAAATCCTAGAACAAGAAATACCTTTGCGCCATCGGCAATACTTCTGCCGGTTCACAGGTCAGCAATTTACCATCAGCCCGTACTTCATAAATCTCGGGATCAACTTCCATCACCGGACAGTAAGTATTCAGCTTCATATCTTTTTTCTGGATATTTCGCGTGTTCTTACATGGACTGATCAGCTTTTTCAGCCCCAGTTTTTCATGCACACCGGCATCAATTGCTATCTGCGACAGGAAGGTAATACAGGTGTTATGCACGCCACGTGGATAGGCACCAAACATCGGACGGTAATGTACCGGCTGTGGCGTTGGAATCGAAGCATTAATATCACCCATTGGCGCTGCTGCAATCATGCCACCTTTAATAATCATCGAAGGTTTTACACCAAAGAAAGCCGGTTTCCATAACACCAAATCCGCCAGTTTACCTTCTTCCACCGAACCAATTTCATGACTTAGGCCATGGGTAATCGCCGGGTTGATCGTATATTTGGCGATATAACGTTTCACGCGGTTATTGTCATGCGTTGCCTTATCACCTTCTAATGGACCACGCTGCACCTTCATTTTATGGGCAGTTTGCCAGGTACGAATCACTACTTCACCGACACGGCCCATCGCCTGCGAGTCTGAAGACATCATAGCAATCGCACCCATATCCTGCAAAATATCCTCTGCGGCAATGGTTTCACGACGGATACGGCTTTCAGCAAACGCCACATCTTCTGCAATTGCAGGATCCAGATGGTGACAGACCATCAGCATATCCAGATGCTCATCAATGGTATTGATGGTATAGGGACGGGTTGGATTGGTTGAAGATGGCAATACATTTGACTGGCCAATCGCTTTCAAAATATCGGGCGCATGTCCACCACCCGCACCTTCGGTATGGTAAGTATGAATAGTACGATTTTTAAATGCCGCCAAAGTTTCTTCTAGAAAGCCACTTTCGTTTAGTGTGTCCGTATGGATCGCCACCTGCACATCATACTGATCTGCCACAGTCAAACAGTTGTCGATGGCAGCAGGTGTAGAACCCCAGTCTTCATGTAGTTTCAGTCCCACTACACCGGCTTTAATCTGCTCTGCTACTGGTTCCGGCTGGCTTAAGTTACCTTTACCCAATAAACCAATATTCATTGGCAAGTCATCAATGGCTTGCAGCATAGTGGAAATGTGCCAAGGGCCTGGCGTCACTGTCGTTGCAGATGTGCCTGCTGCTGGACCTGTACCGCCACCAATCATAGTGGTAATACCTGACATCAACGCAGTTTCGACCTGTTGCGGGCAAATCCAGTGAATATGGGTATCTACACCACCGGCTGTCAGAATCTGTCCTTCACCGGCAATGGCTTCCGTCGCAGCACCTAGGGGAATGGTAATATCTGGCTGAATATCAGGGTTACCGGCTTTACCGATTTTCCAGATGCGGCCATTTTTTAATCCCACATCGGCTTTGACGATTCCCCACCAGTCTACAATCAAGGCATTGGTAATCACCGTATCCGCGACTTCATCAGCGAGTAACTGGGATTGCCCCATACCATCACGGATGACCTTACCACCACCAAATTTGACTTCTTCACCATAGGTGGTCAGGTCCTGTTCGACTTCAATAAACAGCTCGGTATCGGCTAAACGGACACGGTCACCCACCGTTGGACCAAACATTTCCGCATAAGCGCGGCGTGACATTTTCATTTTATAGTTATCCTCTTAGTCCAACTTACCCATGACACGACCCGCAAAGCCATACACTTCACGCTTGCCTGCCAATGCTACTAGCTCTACATCGCGGCTTTGTCCTGGCTCAAAACGGACCGCGGTTCCAGCAGCAATATTCAGGCGATAGCCTTTGACCTGTTCACGGTCAAACTGCAAGGCGTCATTGGCTTCATAAAAATGAAAATGTGAACCCACCTGAATTGGACGATCACCGGCATTGGATACCGTGAGTTTTAAAATCTGCCGACCGACATTCATTTCAATGTCCAGATCTGGCGTAATAATTTCCCCTGGAATCATAATCTGCTCCTAGACAATCGGCTGATGCACAGTGACAAGTTTGGAACCATCCGGGAAAGTCGCTTCCACCTGAACTTCAGCAATCATTTCCGGTACGCCTTCCATCACGTCTTCACGCTTGAGCAAGGTTGTACCGTAATGCATCAGTTCGCTCACGCTCATGCCATCACGCGCACCCTCCAGCAGCGCAGCAGAAATATAGGCGATTGCTTCCGGGTAATTCAGCTTCAGCCCTCGTGCTTTACGACGCTCCGCCACCAGTCCTGCAGTAAAAATCAGTAGCTTGTCTTTTTCTGTGGGATTGAGTTCCATATCTCTTTCCTAATGTATTTCAATTTTTTTAAAGCAAATTTTGTGCAAGGTTGAATCATTATTAATTCTCCCTCCCAATGGGATGAGAGACAGAGTCTCGCAAGAGAGGGATGGTTTATGGCAAATGCTTGACCTCTCCCTAATCCTCTCCTATAAGGAGAGGGAACTTTTCTCTAAATTCACAATGGAAGCTCCTCCCTTTGTAAAAGAGTGAGAAGCACTGCTTCGCAAGGAGGGATTCTTAAAAAATAATCTCCCCAAACCCCTCTTTTTCAAAGAGGGCTATCTCCTCCCTTTTACAAAGGGAGGTCGGGAGGGATTATGTCCTCCAAATCCTCGGAAACTCTTCATCCAGCCCAAACCAGTAACGGCGTAAACGGGCACGAATTGCTGCAAATGCATCATGACATTGGCGTACATCATCTCCGAGATAACGGGCGGTAACCACATCATCCAGCAAAGTCAAAGTCACGGGTACATCCATGCGCATAATCAGTTCACGAATCAGATCCAGATGCTCATCCAGATAAAAGCTGGCACGGTATTTTTCCGGCGGTACTGCCCAAAAGCTGCCCATGACGGCATGACCATTCATGCCGAGGCAAGATTTTAACCAGCGATCCTGACCAAAAAATTTCAACTGATCTGCAACCAACAGCTTTGAACCGCGATACAGCAAAAATCGGCTACGATAACCGCCTTGCTCAAACTGCTCGGATCGTGCCTGACGGCCAATCACCAGCATATCCCAGCCAATAAAGCTGGCAGTCTGATCGAGCTGAATCGTGGTAGAGGCATGCGCATTGGCACCATCAAACAGCATGGTTTCCTGTGGCAGCCATTCAAAAATGCCCTGTTCTTCCACCCGGATATCAATATGCTGATAGGCCTGTTTCAGGTTGGTTTTGTACCATTTGCCTGCGCCCGGTGTAGTGACCAGACCATGCGCATTTGGCCCAACTTTCATGTCAAAGCTGAGGTGGTCACCACCAGCAATCCCCGCAGGTGGATGCACAATAATGGCGTGGCAGACCCCAGTCTTTTCAGGCCACAGCATTTTCTGCACACGCACCGGCCCTTCATGTCTGCGATGTTGCAGGATGGTTCGTCCGGTGCTGGCATCGGCTTCAAACCCCAGTTGCAAACGTGCAAACCAGAGTTTTGTTGCCGATCCGTGTTCTGCTTCTACCACGCTATTCATCTTGCTGTGCACTAATCCTGACTGACCGAGTTAAGCCTTAAACAGACCTTGTTTTTCAATGAATTCGATAATCTGATCCAGACCATCTTTGGTTTTCATATTGGAAAACAGGAAGGGCTTGTCACCACGCATACGTTTCGCATCCTGATCCATCACTTCCAGGCTTGCACCCACCATTGGCGCCAGGTCTGTTTTGTTAATGATTAAAAGATCAGACTTGGTAATCCCCGGGCCACCTTTACGTGGAATCTTTTCACCACCGGCCACGTCAATGACATATAAAGTCAGATCAGAAAGCTCAGGACTAAAGGTTGCAGCCAGGTTATCGCCACCACTTTCAATAATGATCAGCTCTAGCCCCTCGAACTTTTCACACAGGTCATCAATCGCAGCCAGGTTAATCGAGGCATCTTCACGAATTGCGGTATGCGGACAACCACCGGTTTCTACCCCAACAATACGGTCTGGCGACATCGCTTCATTACGGGTCAAAAAGTTGGAATCTTCCTTGGTATAAATGTCATTGGTCACCACGGCCATATTGTATTTTTCACGCAGTGCTTGACATAAATTCAGGGTCAATGCGGTTTTACCTGAACCCACTGGACCCCCGATACCAACGCGTAATGGACTACGTTCTGACATAATTTTTCCTTTAATTTTTAAGATCTAAATAAACGTGAATATTGATTTTCATGGCGCATGCTGAGCATGGCGTAATTCGGTAAAGCACTGCTCATCTCGTCATCAGTCAGGGTAATAGCACGCTGAATCAGTGCCGGAATTTCCCCATGCAAATGCCACAAAATCCGCTGACCACTCATTTGTCCCAATGGCACTGTTTTTACCGCTGCCAAGACCTGATTTTCCAGGACGGCAAAGGCATACGCGGTGAGCACATCATCGACTTCGAGGTGTAATTCTCCACACAGCTGCGCATACACCGGCACATAGCCATACTGTTTTTTCACTTTGACTGGTCGCTTTAATACATCGCGAATCCAGGCATTTAGTGAAAATGCCAGCTGCTGTGACTCTGCCAGCAATTCCCGGCTTTCCCGGCTGGCCCGATAAATTTCCGCCCAGTATTTAAAAGTGGCTTCATCGTCATAACTTTGCATCAGGCGTTTTAGAATCGGCAATTCAAAACGCAGCAACAACATTTCCAGTACTTCATTAAAGTAGGCAATGCTAGAGGCTTCATCATGAATCAGGCCGGTATCAATCGCACTTTCTACCCCTTGCGAATAACAGTAAGCCCCGATCGGCAGCGCCGTCGAAGACAGGGTCAGCAGACTAAGGAGCTGAGAAGCCTTAATGTGCGACATGATGCAGTGACTTGATTGGGCTTAAACGGTGGTCATGCTGATGCTGTGAATAAGCGCCACTTTCCGGTTCAAAAGGATGCTGAACCGTAGTGACGTTCAAACCGAGTCCCTGCACCATTTCTGCCAGCACATGATCTGGCTCAAAATACAGCGCAGTTGGAGTCAGCATGAGTGGTACATGGCGATTGCCGAGGTGATACGCTGCTTTAAGCAAATCGAAATCGGTATCTGCAGTCACCCGCATCAGAATTTCTGGCTTGGCATCGACACGTAATAATTCGCCACTTTCAGTGGCAATGACTGAACCGCTACGTAAAATGCCGGTACGAGGCAGGTCTGCACCAATATCAGTGCCATTTTTCAATGTCGCGCGAAAGCGGCTTTTTTGACGCGTATCAAAGCTGAGTTCAATGCTTTCAATATCAGCAGTCTCACTGACATTTTCCAGACGTTGGGTAAAAATCTTCATCTTGGCCCTATATGCATCAATTTGATCCATCGCGTTCCAAAGCGGAACAAATGATCAAAAAACAGTAAATATTGCATCAAAATAAAGCATTTATCGTGCCAACAAGACTGGTTCAATTTTCTTACATAAATAGCACGAATGACATTTCACCTATCTTTTACACAGGCTAAACTATGAACAATATCTGTCGATTGAATGATGTGCATTGGATCGCACAACTATCTGAATTGAATGATTTTTATTTAACTCGTTAATTGATCATGTTATTCAGATAGATGACTTAGGCATGGAGCCACCATACTTTTCACGGAGTGCAGATGAAATATTTCGAATGTCCCAAATGTGAGCATCAGATTTTTTTCCTTTCAACTGAATGCCGTCACTGTAAATATCCGATTGGCTATATTGCCTCGGAAAAGGACATGTGCACCTTTGAAAAAGTCAGTGAAGATGAATGGGTGCCGTTTAAATCTGCCTATCGTGCCACGCACTACAAGCCCTGCTATAACTACACCCATTACCAGGTCTGTAACTGGATGATCCCGAGTGATTCGGATGAAGATTACTGTGAATCCTGCCAGCTGACCCATATCATTCCCAATCTGGATGATCCTGAAGTCATTACCTATTGGCGCCGGCTGGAGGTCGCTAAACGGCGTTTTCTGTATCTGATGCAGCGTATGAACATCATGCCGCGTCCGAAACGTCATGATGATGATCCTTTTGGTTTGCGTTTCCATTTTCTTATGCCCATGGATGGCAAACCGGTACTCACTGGGCATACTAATGGCCTGATTACCATGAATGCCAGTGAAGCCGATGTGGTATATCGGGAAACTACACGGATCAATATGGGCGAAAACTACCGCACTCTTTTGGGTCACTTTCGCCACGAAAGTGGGCATTTTTATTTCAATGTGATGCAGCATCTGCATCCGGAACTCATTGATGAATTTAGACATTATTTCGGCGATGAGCGTCAGGACTATGCAGCGGCATTGCAACGCCATTATGAAGAAGGTGCCCCAGAAAACTGGCAGGAACGCTATATTAGTACTTATGCTACAGCGCATCCTTGGGAAGACTGGGCCGAAACCTGGGCGCATTATCTGCACATCATGGAAACGCTGGAAACAGCCTTCTTTGCCGGTTTACGCGTAGATGGCAATGGTAGAACCCTGGCTAGCATGTCCTTTAAAGAATGCCCAATCGGGGGGCAGGATTTTGAACACATTCTGGAAAACTGGGTCACCCTGACCTTTAACCTGAATGCGCTCAACCGTAGTATGGGACTGGAAGATGCTTACCCATTCGAACTGACCGAAGTGGTCAAAGACAAGCTGCGTTTTATTCACCGGCATGTGCTGGAAAAAGCTTTTAAATAAATTGCTTTTTACGCTTGAACTGCGTAAGTTTAAGATTCAAGGCACTAATAAAATAGTGTCCTGTTTTCATTATTTATTGATTAACCGTATAATTTTTCTTCAATTTACATCCACATGCACGACCTTAGTTTGATAGTCATTGTCGATAAAAAAACTTAGGCTGTTCATGTTCTTTTTCGACACATAAGTAAAGATAAAATGACCAGTGTAAGACAACAGAACTTCCTTCTGCGTAAGGAAAAAATCCTGAGCATGGCTGAGAGCCTGTTACTGGACAATAATGAAGACATTACGCTGAATGAACTTGCTGCTGAAATGGATATTGCCAAGGGGACCATTTACAAGCATTTTAAAAGCAAAAACCAGTTGTATCTGGAACTGATCATTTTAAATGAAAAACGTCTTTTAGAAATTTCCAAACGTTTTAATGCGGATTTTCGTACTTATGTATCGGAATTTATGCTCTATCACCTGCATAATTCCAACCGTACCATCCTGCTGCATATGATTGAGGAACGTCTGACCAATACTGAAAAAGGTCTAAAGGAATTATTTCAGGAACTGTATCAGGTGCGTGAAGAACGTATTCTTAGTATCCGTGACATTACCCGTGACTATCTGGATGCCAACCATAGCAGCATGTCAATCCGTGATTACCTGTCCTTTATCTGGACGGTAACTTATGGTGCGTCGCTGTTACTCAATTCCACCAGCTATCAAAAAGCCATTGGCTCACGGGAACGTCTGATTGAACTGTATGTGAATCAGGCGCTGATAATTGCCCCTGCAACCACCAATAAAAAAGCCTAACGTTCTTGTTAGGCTTTTTATTTCAAGCTGCTTAGAGTACTTCTGGTGGAAAGCCATCTTCAGTCAGTGCTGCAATAATTTCATCCTGATGTACACCGCTTTCGACTTCGACCAGTTTTTTCTCTACATCAATTTCAACATGTGCATGTTCATCAAGATCTTTAATGGTCGCAGTCACACTACGCGCACAACCACCACAAGTCATATTTTCAATACGAAATTTCATGTATTTACTCCTTAAAGTGAATTTAATTTTATCTTGAAGTCTGTACTTTTGCAGGTTATTGATTTGTATCTAAACCCTGTTCAATATCTTTTAAAATTTCACAATCCGAACGTTCATCACCAGCACAACGCGCGACGGACTGCTTCAGCATTTTCACCATCGCCTGCATATCACAGATTTTTTGTCCAGCATATCAATATGCTTTTGTGCCAGAGCTTTCACCTCGCTGCTCTGCCGTACTTCATTCAACCACAGACCCAGTAATTCCTTCATCTGTTCCGAAGAAAAAACTAGTTCACGTGCATGCTGAATAAAACTCAACGTCCGGATATCTGCATCAGTATAATGACGATAGCCGCTTTCACTGCGTTTTGGCGCAGGTAACAGCCCAATCTCCTCATAATAATGGATCATTTTGGCGGAAATCCCCGAACGTTTTGCTGCCTGACCAATATTCATACCGCCTCCTTGCCTAACCTGGCTGATAGAGTTTCAGGCGCAGCGCATTGCTGACCACAAACACGGAAGACAAGGCCATCGCACCTGCAGCAAACATTGGCGAGAGTAAAATGCCGAAGAATGGATACAGGATTCCAGCTGCAATCGGAATCAGGGCAATATTGTAAACAAAGGCCCAGAACAGATTCTGCCGAATGTTTTTGATGGTGGCCTGACTAATGCCAATCCCGGTTGCCACATGTTGCAGGTTGCCAGACATTAACACCACATCCGCCGCTTCAATCGCCACGTCCGTTCCGGTGCCAATTGCCATCCCCACATCCGCCTGAGCGAGAGCTGGTGCATCATTAATACCATCACCCACAAAAGTCACGATGCCATGCTGTTTTTGCAGTTCTTTCACAGCATTAACTTTTTCATGTGGTAGAACTTCTGCAATGACATGGTCAATCTTAAGTTGCTGCGCCACTGCATTCGCCGTATGAGGATTGTCCCCGGTGATCATGGCTACTTTCAATCCCTGATGGTGCAGTTGTTCAATGGCCTTAAAGGTCGTATCTTTAATCGGATCCGCTACAGCAATAATCGCTGCCAGCTGACTATTCATTGCAGCATAGAGTGGCGTTTTTCCTTCTTGCCCTAATCTAGCCGCAATTTCAGCAAAGCTTTCAGTGCTTAAACCGAGCTGCTGCATCAAACGTTCCGCACCAATCTGGATTTCTTGATCACCAATTTTAGCTTTAATGCCAGCACCGGTAATCGAATCAAATTCACTGACTTCGAGTAATTCAATTTGCAACTCTTTAGCAGCCTGCACAATCGCATAGGCAATCGGATGTTCAGATTTGGCTTCGACTGAAGCAATCAGTTGCAACACTTGCTGCTCATCAAACCCTTCTTGTACCTGAAAATCGGTAAGCACCGGCTTACCTTCCGTCAGGGTTCCTGTTTTATCGACAGCGACCACCTTGGTCTGCTGGAGTAGTTGCAATGCTTCCCCTTTACGGAACAGCACACCCAGTTCAGCAGCCCGACCTGTTCCAACCATAATGGATGTCGGAGTTGCCAGACCCATCGCACATGGACAAGCAATAATCAGCACTGCGACGGCGCTGACCAGTGCATAAGTCAATTGTGGTTCAGGTCCAACTAGGAACCAGATGATAAAGGTCAGTAGTGCCAGTCCCATCACTGCAGGTACAAACCACAAAGTGACTTTGTCTACCGCTGCTTGAATCGGCAGTTTGGCCCCTTGTGCCTGCTCCACCATTTTAATGATCTGTGCCAGTACCGAATCTTCGCCCACAGCAGTGGCTCGAATTTGCAAAGTACCATTCTGATTAATGGTGCCACCTACCACTTTGTCTTCAATATTTTTCGCGACAGGTACCGGTTCACCGGTCACCATCGCTTCATCGACATAGCTATGGCCAGAAGTGACCATGCCATCCACTGCAACTTTTTCACCGGGACGGATTTCGATGGTCATGCCTTGCTGCACTTCAGAAATCGGCAGGTCTAGCCCTTGTCCATCTTTTAAAACACGTGCAGTTTTCGGCTGTAGTCCAATGAGATATTGAATCGCTTGTGAGGTTTTACCCTTGGCACGTGCTTCCAAATAACGTCCTAACAGAATTAGAGCAATAATCACTGCTGCCGCTTCAAAATAGACATGTACCGTGGCTTGTGGCAGCAAAGACGGGAAGAAAGTTGCAATTACAGAGAACAGATAAGCTGCCGCGGTTCCGACTGTGACCAGCGAATTCATATCTGGTGCCAGTCGCAGCAAGGCTGGAATCCCATGCTGGTAGAAACGCCGTCCCGGAAATAGTAGCACCAAGGTGGTCAGTAAAAACTGGATATACCAGCTGTTCTGGGTACCGATATTATGTGCAATCCAATGATGGAAAGATGGAATCAGATGCGATCCCATTTCCAGAATAAATACTGGCAGCGCTAATGCTAGAGCAATCCATAAATCCCGATACAGCGATGCGGTTTCTTCAGCTTTTTTCTGCTGGAAATTTTGCTGTTCGGCAAAATTCACCTTTGCCGTTTTCAGCTGTGCCTCATAGCCAGCTTTTTTAACCCCTTGAATCAGATCGGCAGTATTCAGGTTGGAACCATAAACTTGCGCAGTTTCAGTCGCCAGATTCACATTGGCAGCAGTCACACCTTCTACTTTGCTGAGTGCCTTTTCCACCCGAGCCACGCAAGAAGCACAAGCCATGCCGTCGATACTGAGTTCCAATTTATCCGCTTTGGCATCAAAACCAGCTTTTTGAATGGCTTTGACCAAGGTTTGTTGCTGTAAAGAACTGACCGCAGTCACATAAGCCTTTTCGATAGACAGATTGACATTCGCTTCCAGAACTTCCGGAATTTTCTTGAGGGCTTTTTCGATACGGGCTGCGCAGGAAGCACAAGTCATCCCTTCTATATCCAGCTCGAATTTCTGCTGTACCACACTAAAACCACTACGCTCTATTTTCTGGATAATCTCAACGTACGGAATCACGCGTTCAGCACTGATCGAAGCCTTTTCCGTAGATAAATTGACATTAGCCGAAACCACGCCTTCAATTTTCTTTAAAGCTTTTTCGACCCGTGCCACACAAGATGCACAGGTCATACCTTCAATCTGTACAGTGGTTTGATACAGCTGAATGTCTGACCGTTCCTGCATGGCACATCTCCTTCATTTTATTGATGCTTTGAATCTAGCTTATAGCTTAAACCTTCCCATAGTTGTAAGGTCAAGTATTTAACAAAGAAAAAGCCCGAATCATCGATCCGGGCTTTTTGCTGTGCTACTGAATAATTGCTAGAAATTATTCCGCAGAAATATCTTCAAACAGCACAGAAGACAGGTAGCGTTCGCCACCGTCTGGCAGGATTACCACGATGTTTTTACCGGCATTTTCTGGGCGAGCTGCCAGTTTCGCTGCAGCTGCCATTGCCGCACCGCTTGAGATACCGACCAAGATACCTTCCTGAGCTGCAGTTTTACGTGCCCATTCAACCGCTTCACCACTTTCGATGGCGATCACTTCGTCAATCAGATCCAGATCCAGGTTACCCGGAATAAAGTTGGCACCAATGCCCTGGATTTTGTGTGGTCCAGGAGTCAATGTTTCACCGCGTTTCGCCTGACCAATAATTGGTGATTCTGCTGGCTCAACCGCGACTGAGTAGATTGGCTGATTACGTACTTTTTCGAAGTAACGTGAAATACCTGAAATGGTACCACCAGTACCTACACCCGCCACCAGAATGTCGACCTTACCGCCAGTTGCTTCCCAGATTTCTGGGCCTGTGGTTTCTTCGTGGATTTTCGGGTTGGCTGGGTTTTCAAACTGTTGTGGCAGGAAGTATTTTTCTGGCTCTTCAGTCACCAGACGTACCGCTTCATCTACCGCACCTTTCATGCCTTTTGCTGGTTCAGTCAGAATCAGGTTGGCGCCAAACGCTTTCACGACTTTACGGCGTTCAATACTCATGCTAGCTGGCATGGTCAGCGTTAATGGATAACCTTTTGCTGCAGCAACAAATGCCAGTGCAATACCGGTATTACCACTGGTTGGTTCAACAATATGCATGCCTGGTTTAAGCTTGCCTGATTTTTCTGCATCAGCCACCAGCGCTGCACCAATACGGCATTTTACTGAAAATGCCGGGTTACGGCTTTCAACTTTTGCGAGTACAGTCGCCCCGCCTTGAATTGCACGATTAATACGTACCAGCGGAGTGTTGCCAATCGCTTCTGCATTGTTACTGTAAACCGCTATCCCAAGATTGCTGGGAGTAGGAAATGCTGAATCTGTACTCATTCGTATGTCCCTGATGTTATATGTTTGAATTGCACTATCATCATACAAGCATTTTTAAATTTTGTAGATGACAATGGAATTTGCATTCTATTATGGCAAATCCACTATTGGATAAGTCGTTCATATGCAATAAAAATAACTGATTACTACAAAGAAAACATATAATTTTTCTTGATATTTAAATTCATAAAAAACCATAGAAATAAGTTGTACTTAACGATTTATAAGGCTTTCAGGGCTTTATAATCACTCGCGCTGTACTTAAATCTCTATGGACATTCTGAATGAATACCGATCTTGAAATCACCACCATGCGTGATTCAGCTGATCAGGTGGTAGGCATCCTCAAATCGCTTGCAAACACTGATCGTCTCATCATTTTATGTCACCTTTCTCAAGCTGAGCTAAACGTTTCCCAGATTGAACATCTCACCAAGATCCAGCAACCGACGCTGTCCCAACAGCTGATGATGTTACGTAAAAGTGATGTGGTCAGTACCCGCCGCGATGGCAAGCAAATTTTTTATTCGATTAAAGACCAAAACCTGATCGTGATCTTAAAAACTTTATATCAGCTGTATTGCACTCCAAACGAATCCCTTGCATAGAGATATAAATTCTCTCGGCTAAAGTTTTCTCAAAATTAGGTTAGTTCCCCATAACTTGCTTTAGCTGAGTATGAAATCGCTTGTTTTTCTACCAATAAGCGTTGATGGGCTTCAGTCATTTTAAGATTTCTTAGCAGAAATTATGCATAATATATCTAAATTTATGATTTAGACTTTTTTATGTCCAATTCGAAGCCCAAACTGCTGTCATTGCTCCCTGCCTGGACCTGGTTAAGCCATTACAGTCCGTTCAAATTCAAGTCTGATGTGCTGGCTTCGCTCATCGTCGTTGCGATGCTGGTACCACAAGGTATGGCCTATGCCATGCTCGCAGGTTTGCCGCCAATCATGGGGCTGTATGCCAGCATCCTGCCAATGATCCTGTATGCCTTATTTGGCAGCAGTAGCACGCTATCGATTGGACCGGTCGCGATCATTTCCATGATGACCTTTGCGACATTAAATCCATTATTTGAAGTCGGCTCTCCGGTTTATATCGAAGCCGCGACTTTACTGGCTTTAATGGTGGGCATCATTTCCCTGTTGCTGGGACTTTGCCGTTTTGGCTTCCTGATTCAGCTGATCAGCCATCCGGTGATTAACAGCTTTATTATTGCTTCTGCACTACTAATTGCGGTTGGACAATTCAAATTTCTAGTCAATGTTCCGTTAAAAGCCAATAACCTGCAGGAATTCTTTCTCAGCATCCTGGAATATATACACCTGATGCACTGGCCAAGTCTGGTTTTGGGCTTGGTTTCAATTGTTTTGTTAATCTATCTACCCAAAATCCTGAAATCCCAAGCCGTACAAAGTCGTATTGGTTCGACTGACTTTGTGGTTCGCGCCGTGCCTTTACTACTTGTGGCTTTGGGTATTATTGCTGTAGTGTATTTAAACCTGCAGGCTGAAGGCATTAAAACCGTTGGTGCAATTCCTTCCGGTTTCCCACCGCTGAGCTTCCCGCATTGGAACTGGGAACTGGTGATGACCTTACTTCCTGGCGCGACCATGATTGCCATGATCAGCTTTGTCGAGTCACTCTCGATTGCTCAGGCGACGGCGCTGCAACAACGAAGCCAGCTCAACAGCAATCAGGAGCTAATAGCGTTAGGTCTTGCCAACATCAGTGCCGGGATCAGTTCAGCCTTTCCAGTGACCGGCAGCCTGTCGCGGACCGTGGTGAATGCCGATGCCGGTGCGCGTACCCCAATGGCAGGTGTGCTGTCTTCCCTGCTGATTGTAGTCGTCAGCCTGTTTTTTACCGGATTTTTTGAAGACCTGCCGCTGACCATTCTGGCAGCTACGATTATCGTGTCGATCTGGCGTCTGGTAGATTTCCAGCCGTTTATAGATGCTTGGCGTTATTCCAGAGCCGATGGCATCGCCATGTGGGTCACTTTCTTTGGCGTGGTATTTATTGACATCACTACCGGTTTAATCATCGGCATTATTTCCACCTTTGCTTTGATGCTTTGGCGCATCAGTCGTCCACATATCGCGGTGGTTGGTTTACTGGAAGGTACCCAACATTTCCGGAATGTACAACGCCATCAGGTTTTAACGTCAGATCGCGTGCTGTCTTTACGCATTGATGAAAATCTAACGTTTTTAAATGCCAATGCTTTTAAAGGCTTCCTGATTAATGCCGTCAGTGACAAACAACATTTAGAGCATGTGATTATCAATTGCTCCAGTATCAGTGGAATCGACCTGAGCGCATTGGAAATGCTGGAAGATATCAATACCGAGTTGTCGAAACTGAAAATCCGCTTACATTTGGCTGAAGTTAAAGGCCCAGTCATGGACAAATTGCAAAATTCCAAGCTGATGAAACATTTAAGTGGCCATATCTATCTGACCCATTATCAGGCAATTCGTGAATTATCTCCGGAAATTTTCAGCGACTACAGTAAAGATTATTCCATCTAATCCGTCATCCATTTTTAAAGAGAGCAATTTTTATGATGCACCCAATATCATGGGAATTAATCTCTTTTATTATTCCATTTTCCAAAAAAATATTGCCTGTTATTTTTTAAACAAAATGGGCATTATTTAGCTGTCATTGATGAAAAAACCAACTTCATTTTTCTTAAGTTTTTAATAATTAGCATTTATTTTCATAAACTTATATTTAACTTTAAATTAATATTTAAGCCGTTTGTATTTTAAGTATAAAATAATACAAATTTTTTCCGCATTTCGCCCTCGTAATTTACACAAGGCAACCTTATGTTCTCTGCCCTTTCGCGTATGAGTTTAGTCTCCCGAATCATCATCGCTATCATTCTCGGTATCGGTGTTGCACTGATTTTTCCAGATTTTGCACCCTACTTAAGCCTGCTTGGCGACCTGTTCATTAAAGCGCTGAAATCCGTCGCTCCAGTGCTGGTATTTATTCTGGTTCTGGCCTCTATTGCCAACTTTAAAGTCGGTCAGGGCGACTCTCGCATGCGCCCAATCATGCTCTTATACGCGGTTGGTATGTTTCTAGCAGCCTTTAGTGCAGTCGTAGCAAGTGTTATTTTCCCTAGCACTTTATTCCTGGATATTGCTGCACAAGGTGACTTACAGCCACCAGGCAGCCTGGCTGAAATCCTGAAAAACCTGTTGCTGAGCTTTGTGTCGAATCCGGTTGTTGCAATTTCTGAAGCCAACTTTATTGGTATTCTGGCTTGGTCAGTAGCACTCGGTATTGCCTTCCGTCATGCTTCAGAAACCACCAAAACTGTGCTGAATGATGCTGCAAACGCTATTAACTACGTGATTCGTTTAGTAATCAGCTTTGCCCCAGTCGGTATTTTTGGTCTGGTGGCGGTGACATTTGCTGAAGCGGGTCTGGAAACGCTGGAAAGTTATGGCCACTTATTAGCGGTATTACTCGGTACCATGGCGTTTGTTGCTTTAGTGATTAACCCGCTACTGGTTGCACTGGTAACTCGCAAAAATCCATATCCACTGGTATTTACCTGCTTACGTGAAAGTGGCATCACTGCATTCTTTACCCGTAGTTCTGCGGCCAATATCCCAGTGAATATGGATCTGGCAAAACGTCTGGGCGTATCTGAATCAACTTCAAGTGTCGCAATTCCTTTAGGTGCTGCCATTAACATGGCTGGTGCTTCTGTAACCATTACCGTACTGTCTCTTGCTGCTGTGAATACATTAGGGATCAATGTTGATTTCACCACCATGATTATCCTGTCTGTGGTGGCGACTGTATCTGCTTGTGGTGCTTCTGGTGTTGCAGGTGGTTCACTATTACTGATTCCGGTCGCTTGTGGCCTGTTCGGGATCTCTTCTGATATCGCGATGCAAGTCGTTGCGATTGGTATGGTCATCAGTGTTCTACAAGACTCCACTGAAACCGCACTCAACTCATCAACGGATGTTTTGTTTACAACTGCTGTAGATCACGCTTCTAAATGATACAATATTGATTCTTCAATATTTTTTATTAGATGTTGAGTTATCATGCCATTACAACGTTTACCCACCTGGATACAACTGGGTGCATTTTTCCTTGCCGTGAATGCCGGCATGATTAATGTGCTCGGTCTGATTACCGTGCTGCATCAATCTGTCTCCCACATGACCGGCAATGTCAGTATGCTGGCCATGGCTTTGGTGAACTGGGAGCCGCAGCATATTGTGTATCTGGTGTTGGTAACGACCTGTTATGTAATTGGCTCAATGTATAGCGGTTTAATTTTGGGAAATAGCCACTTTCAACTGGGCCGCCGTTATGGCTACCCGCTCAGCCTGGTGGCTTTTTTCATTCTACTGTGCTGGATTTTGCTGCCTTATTTTCCTCGTTATGGCTTGCTTTGGGCTTGTACCGCTATGGGTATCCAGAATGCCATGGTCAGCCACTATAAAGGCACCATTATTCGTACCACTCACCTGTCTGGTGTACTGACCGACCTCGGACTGGCACTGGGTTACCGCTTGCGTGGACTGGCAGTGGAATCACGCCGCACTATCCTACATCTATTAATCCTGATCGGATTTTTGATTGGTGGTATTCTTGCCAGCGCGATTTATCCTTCTTTAAAATTAAACTCATTCCTGATTCCAGCCATACTCAGCCTTTCTTTAAGCCTGATTTACTGGGTCATCTATTTACGTTATCGACGCTCACAGCATTAATTTTTGGAAATAGTTATGGTTAAAAATGCACTTCAGGCACAATTGTTAAAAGCCGGTCTGGTCGATAATAAAAAAGCGAAAAAACTGTCTAAACAGGCTGTACACGAAAAACGTACCGGTGAAAGCAGCGAAGCTGAAATCAAGGCTCAAATCGAAAAAGCTAAACAGGAAAAATTAGCCAAAGACCAGGCCATTGAACAGCAGAAAAAAGCTGCTTTGCAGGAAAAAGAATTAAAAGCTGCAATCATGCAAATGATCAACCAGCATAAAATCCGTGACACCGACGGTGAAATTTCCTACCAATTTATTGACAATAACAAAATAAAAAAGGTCTATATCAACCAGCAAATTTATAATGCATTAGTAGCTGGCAGTCTGGTGATTGCCCGTGAAAATGACAGCTATGCTTACCTGCCTAAAGCACTGGCAGAACGTATCAATGCCAAGATGGAAGGCTTTATCATCGTGGACAATTCTGAAAAGAATGAACAGACCACCGATGAAGAAGATCCATACGCAGCTTATGTAATTCCTGATGACCTGATGTGGTAATCAATTAAAGCTCAATAAAAAAGCTCCCGTCCTGGGAGCTTTTTTATATATTTGAAAATAACAAATGGTCTACCTTAATCAAGCTGGTTGCGCTGTATCTGCCATCAATTCCTGAATAAACTGATCAAAACGTTTACCTTGTTCAGTTGAATATTCCCAAATACTACGTCCTAAACCTTGTGCTTCTTTAAAGGCTTCATCTTCATAAATAATGGTGTTCAGGAAATGTGCACCTGGAATCTCTTTCAGCAATTCCTGACGTGCTTTAATCTCAGCCAGCTCCAGATCCACTGGTGCACGCATCAGCACCCCATACACTTTTAAATGGGTATTAAACTGCAATATCCCAATCGCGAGTTGCAACATCTCACGATAAACTTCCTGATCTTCCGCATCTGCTGACATCGGAATAATCAACTTATCTGCCTGCATGAGTACAGCATGCAGTACATGTGAATCATGCCCAGCGATATCGATCACGATATCATCATATTGCGCTTTGGCTATTTCCAGCCGATGCACCAGTTCATCCGGATGATCCTGCAAAGAAAAGTGCTCAAAGCCAAAACCGCTGCGATGCAAAGCAGCCCATTCAAAGTTCTGCTTGTTTTCATCAGTATCGATATACAGGGTTTTGCCTTGCGAACGTAAATATTCAGTCAGATTCATCGCTAAAGTACTTTTACCCGAAGCATGTTTCGGACTGGTCACGACAAATATCGTCATTGTTATTCCCCATTTTTATTCAAGAATTGTTGTTTTAAATACTTAAATTTTTTATGGATTTAACATGAACGATTTCATGCAAAAAGTCAAAGTTTAATCATATCTTTAAAATATAAAGCACCCGCAGGTGCTTTATATTGCTGTGCAATTCTCTATATTTATCAATCTGAAATTTTACGCCCAATAAAGAGTGCTGCATCCTGCTGGTTGCTATTTTCTGTCACAATATAAATGGACTGGCTTTCAATCTGATTTAACAGAATACCATCGACTTCCTGCTCGCCGATCAGGCAGTTCGTCCCTCCAGAACCGGTAAAGACGAGATGAATCTTGTAATACGCCGCATTATTTTCTGAACTTACCCTTCCGGCAAAAGCACATTTCTCCTGTTCACCCACAATACCCGAAATCACACCACTGCTATCAATATTTACTGTGGTCGCTACACCATTGAGCAAAGTAGTTGTTAAACCACTATAACGTCCAACCAGACTGGAGATGCCTGTATTCTCTCGGCTCAGTTCAGAATTATAAATCAGGTTAAAAGGCTGATTGATAGAATTGTTGAAGTTACCTTGAAGATTTCGTTCAGCTGTATAGCGGCCATTCAATACGGCCCTAGAGGTAGTGTTAAGCTCAAAATTATAATTGCGGATTCCATTGGTATTAAAATTATTGCCAGATAAAGAAAATCGGCCACGCATCACGCCTGCATAGCCGGAAGAACCTGAGGGCGAATACAACAGCCAGAAATTGCTATTTTTCTCAATGACACCTAGTACCGAACGTTGACTGAGATTTTCATCTGTAAAACTACCAGAGTAAACGCCTGTCAGACGGCTTGAAGATGAACCATCTACACCTCTAAAAATATCATCACTGCCATCACCGCAGCCACACAACGCCAAGGCTAGACCAACAACTACACACTGTTTTTTCATGATTCGCCCCTTATTATTTTTAGATCAGGGTAATCCTCTATTACTCATTTCAGCATAACCCGATCGTAGCTGAGCTACTATGAATTACCGACAAAGCTTACTGTTTGTCTGACATGATGAATTTCTTTACTGCTATACAATAGTGAGCATGCGGATCAGTTATCTTTACAACTGAACGCTAGAGGAAGAAAGTTTAATAAGATGCCAATTAAGCCTGCTATCTGTTTTTGTTGTATTTTCTAAGAAAATTTTTTAAGCATAAAAATGCCGTACTGCCCTAGATATGTTTTAAAACGTTACCCAAGCTTAATAAATAGACACTAAACCTTTAAACTGCATAAAATTTTTTGCATTTAAGGAAAGTTTATTGGAACAGTTTCATTTTATTCAAAACCTTCAAGATTGGGCAGACCAATACCCTTGGCTGGAAATGCTGTCCTCTTTAAGCATTGTGATTGCACTGGCATTTATTGCCAACCTGTTTGCCAAACAAGTGGTGGTGCGTGGCATACGAAAACTGATTTCCAAACTGCCTTTTGCCAATAATGCGATTTTTGCCCAGCATAGTGTCATTCGCCGCATTGCCAATATTGTACCGGCCATCGTGATCATGAATGGCATTACCACGGTGCCTCATTTATCCGACAAAGTTCAGACTTTTGTGCAAATGGGTGCACAAGCTTTTATTTTCCTGACCATTGCACTGGCACTGGCTGAATTACTGAATATCTTTAACCTGATTTATCAGCGCAATCCTAAATCAAGGAACAAGCCGATCAAGGGCTATTTGCAGTTGGTCAAGCTGGTCATTTTTATTGTCTGTGGTTTGATGATTCTGGGTACATTCTTGAAAAAAGACGTGTTTACCCTGCTGGCTGGTTTTGGTGCCATGGCTGCCGTGCTGATGCTGGTATTTCAGAACACCATCCTGTCACTGGTTGCTTCGGTACAGATTTCCTCTTATGACATGGTGCGCATTGGCGACTGGATTGAAATGCCGTCCTTGAATGCTGATGGTGATGTAATTGATATGTCCTTACACACCGTGACCGTACAGAACTTTGACAAGACTGTAACGACTATTCCGACCAACAAACTGGTCACCGATACCTTTAAAAACTGGCGTGGGATGCAGGAAGCGGGTGCACGACGGATCAAACGTTCAATTTATATCGATCAAAGCAGCGTGCATTTCATGACTGAGGAAGAACAGTCCAAGTTAAAGAACTTCATTCTGCTCGATCAATACCTGAATACCAAACAGGAAGAACTGGAACAATTTAACCAGCAACTGCAGCATCATTCCCAATATAACCAGCGCCGTCTGACCAATCTGGGAACGTTCCGTGCCTATCTGGAGTTCTATCTGCGACAACATCCAGGCATTGCCAAAAACTTTTCATTGATGGTTCGGCAGTTACAACCTACCAGTGAAGGCTTGCCCATGGAAATTTATGCTTTTACCAACACGACCGTTTGGGCAGAATATGAAAATATTCAGTCCGATATCATGGATCATATACTGGCGATTATTCCTGAATTTGGCTTGAAAGTGTATCAGGCACCATCTGGTAGCGATTTAAAAGAAGCATTTTCCAAACCAGCTTCACCCATTATTTCCTGATTTTGAATAGCTAGACCAAAGCCAGAAATACTCATTGTTTCTGGCTTTTTTATTGTTCGTTTTTCTAAAGCATTGCTCATTACTTTTTAATTTTCTGCTGAATGATTCTCATCGTTTTGAAGTAAAGGCTCTGCAACCTAAAGTTTGATTTAGTTAATCTTTTTGTGGCAATTTCACCTTTTTATCGGCTTTCAAAAACTATAATCCATTATAATCCCTGAAAAGCGAAATTCATAAGTAAAGAGTACACAGATGTTTCGATGGCTTGAACGACTGGTGGATCCCTATCCCACCCAAAACCTGAACCAGCCCTTACCGACCAAATTCTTTCCCTTTGTCTGGCAGGCAGCTAAAGGTGTACGTCGTTATTTGCTGATTCTGGTGCTCTGTACCGCCGGTGCCGCCAGTTTCGAAGCTTTGTTGTATTCTCGTATTGGTGATCTGGTGAATTGGCTCAGTACCAGCCAGCCGGAAACTTTTTTAGATGAACATACGCGTAATTTAACCCTGCTGACGGCGATATTGCTGGCCAATATTTTCTTTGCCAGTGCCCAGTCCTTGATCAAACATCAAATTCTGTTCAGTAATTTTCCGATGCGGTTGCGCTGGCGGTTCCATAACCTGTTACTGAAACAAAGTCTGGATTTTTTCCATAATGATTTTGCCGGGCGTTTGTCTGCCAAAGTTATGCAGACAGCGCTAGCTGTGCGTGAGTTCTGGGTCATTCTGGGCGATATGGTCGCTTATGTGCTGATTTACTTTGTCACCATTAACTTGGTGCTCGGTGCTATTTCCCCTTATCTAATGCTGCCACTACTGGTCTGGCTGGTGCTGTTTATTATTGCTGCCAGTTATTTTATTCCACGACTGAGCAAAGTTTCCCATGAACAGGCCGATGCCCGTGCTGTGATGACTGGCCGCGTGACCGATGCCTATACCAATATCCAAACCGTGAAACTGTTTGCACATGCAGGTCGGGAAAGCCAATACGCCAAAGCATCCATGCAAGAATTTATGGTCACCGTATATAAACAGATGCGTCTCGGTGCCCAGTATGAAATCAGCATTCTGCTGCTCAGTGTGGTGCTCTACGGCGGTGTACTCGGTACGGCCATCTGGCTCTGGATGGAAGGACAAGCCCAGCTTGGAATTATCGCAGCAACTACAGCGATGGTATTGAAGCTGAACAGTATCGCCGAATTTATGATGTGGCAAACTTCACAGCTGTTTGAAAATGTCGGCACCATCCAGGATGGTATGGGTACACTCGGTAAACCGATCAAGATTCAGGACAAGCCGGATGCCAAAGAACTCATGCTAAAACAGGGTGAAATCAAGTTTGAAAATGTCTGTTTTGCTTATAACGACAAGAACGTGATTGATGGCTTAAACCTGACTATCCGTCCGGGTGAAAAAATCGGGATCGTTGGACGTTCTGGCGCCGGTAAATCGACTCTGATTCAACTGTTACTTAACTTCTATCGTATTGACCAAGGTCGTATTTTAATCGATAGGCAAAATATTGAAGATGTGACTCAGGACAGCCTGCGCAAGAACATTGCCATGGTGACACAGGATACTTCCCTGTTACATCGTACTGTTGCTGAGAACATCAAGTATGGCCGCCCGGATGCGGCTGATGAAGAGATGTATGAAGCGGTGCGCAAGGCCAAGGCAGATGAGTTTATTCCGCAGCTCAGTGATCTGCGTGGTCGTCGCGGTTACGATGCCTATGTGGGTGAACGTGGCGTAAAACTCTCTGGCGGTCAGCGTCAGCGTATTGCCATCGCTCGGGTATTCCTAAAAGATGCACCGATTCTAATTCTGGATGAAGCAACCAGTGCACTGGACTCGGAAGTCGAAGCTGCGATTCAAAGCAGTCTGGATGACTTGATGAAAGGCAAAACCGTGATTGCGATTGCGCATCGTCTTTCAACGATTGCCCAGATGGATCGCCTGATTGTACTGGATCAAGGCAAGATCGTTGAGCAAGGCACGCATGATGAACTGGTGGCCATGAATGGTATCTATGCACACCTGTGGCAGCGTCAGACAGGCGGATTTTTATTAGAACCGGAAAAACATAAATAATAAGGATAGTCGATGTTATACCTCGAAGATTTGCATGTCGGAGATACTTTTCAAAGCCGTCGTTATCAGATGACCAAGGCAGAAATTTTACAGTTTGCTGAAAAATTTGATCCACAGCCTTTTCATACTGATGCACAACAGGCACAAAAGCATCCGATATTTAAGGGGCTGGCTGCCAGTGGCTGGCATACTGCAGCAGTCGTGATGCGTTTATGGAGTGAATGCTTTCCGATTGCCCATGGTCTGATTGGTACAGACTCACACGTACGCTGGCCTTGCCCCACTCGTCCGGATGATGAAATCCGAATCACCGTCACCATTACAGACATCAAACCTTCGCAACGTAAACCGGATCGTGGCATCGTGCGGTATGAAACTCAGGCACTGAATCAACATGATATGGTGTTGTTTACTTCGACCACCAATATTCTGGTTTTTAAACGGGATAGTTCTATAGTTTAGTTTGCTTTTTGCCCACTTTTCGGGCTAATCTGCTAGCAGCCGTTGGACAAGGTGCTGCATTTTGTCCAACAATTTTGCTGATAAAAATGAACTTTTCATGCCAATATGGGCAAATAAATAGAAAAAATTGACAGAGTGCAACGGATCGCGCATGAAAACGATTGCTCCACGCCAGGACCAAGGCATCCCAGGTGTCTATGGACTGTTGCTTCTCGACGTTATCTCCCGCTGGGGCTATAACGATGAGTCGCTATTTAAACCTTTTAATCTGACCAGTGAGCAACTGGCTGATCCTGATTTCCGTATTCCAACTGCCGTGGCCAATGAAATGGTCAAACATGCGCTGAAGCTAACCGGTGAACCGACTTTGGGTTATCACCTCGGTACACAGATGCGCATTTCCATTCATGGCTTTATTGGCTATGCCATCATGACGGCGAACAATATTACCGAAGCGCTGGTACTCGCGAATCGCTTTATTCAGCTACGCTTACCTTTCTTGCAGCTGTTTTTTTCCACTTTTGGTGCTAAAGCGACTGTCCAGTTACAAACCGATATTCAACTGGAACCACTACGCACGGAAATCTCGATCGCTTTAATGATAGGCCTGATCAGCATGGCAGAAGCAATTACCGGAGTAAAAGATGCAAGTGGCGAAGTTGATTTCGACTTTAAAAAACCGGAAGGTTTTGACCGCTTTACAGCGAAGTTTCCTTATCACCAGTTCCGCTTTGAACAGCCACATTTGCTGCTGAGCTTTGATAAAAGCTATATGGCAAACAAACTGGTACATGCCGACCCGATTGCCAGCCAGATTGCGATTAACCAGTGTGAAGCTGAACTGTCTGCATTGGGTGAACGGCACCGGATTGCGATGCGAGTACGTGACATTCTGACCAATTCAGAGCAGCATTATTTAAGTATTGAAGCCGTTGCCGAACGCCTGCATATGTCAGATCGCACCCTGAAACGCCAGCTGGCTGCAGAAGGAACATCCTTCTCTACTCTGGTCGATGAAGTGCGTTACCGGCATGCAACTTCCCTGCTATCCCGTACCGATTTCACCCTGGAACAGATCGCAGATGAACTCGGATATAGTGATGTTGCCAACTTCAGCCGGGCATTTAAACGCTGGAGTGGTCGCAGTCCAAGCAACTGGCGTAAAGATCCGTACCTATAAGCCTTTTGTTTTACGGAAAAAGAATGTATAAATCATGTCAAAAATGAATTTAAGCGATTTAAGGAGTTATCAATGAATCATCCTTCAGAATTAAAGTACGCAAGTACACATGAATGGGTACGCATTGAGGGTGATCTTGTGGTGACTGGTATTTCTGACCATGCACAGGATGCGTTAGGTGACCTGGTCTATGTTGAAGCACCAGAGCTGAATTCTCACGTTACTGCAGGTCAGCAAGCAGGTGTGGTTGAATCTGTTAAAACTGCATCAGACATTCATGCACCGGTATCAGGTATTGTGGTTGAAATTAACCCTGCACTGGAAGATGATCCAGACTTTATTAATGATGATCCATACGGCAAAGGCTGGATCTACAAAATCAAGCCAGACAATCTTGCCGATGTTGAAAAGTTATTATCAAATTCGGAATACGAAGCAGGTCTGTAATTTATACCTGTAATGACGAATCAGCCTGCGGGCTGATTTTTTTTATGCCAGAAAGCTTTATGAGACTTAAAAGTGCTCAAAATGACGCCACATTCATCGCATTTTACTGTATTATTCACATATTCTCCCATATAGTCATCGTGACTCGCTTCGATGCCGGACATCGTATTCGGCATGCTCCATAAAAATAAGACTGATTTTGGCCTAGCGTCTCACATTAAAACTTCAGGACAACTATGAACGCCACACCAATGCCGTTGTGGACAAAGCCGTTTTTGCTTTGTCTGGCGAATAACCTGTTTCTTTTTATCTTCTATTTTGCTCAAACCACCATTCTGCCGATTTATATCCTTAATGAACTCGGTGGAAACGTCACACAAGCTGGTCTGACCTTGACCCTATTTATGGCTTCGGCGATTGCCATTCGACCCTTTAGTGGTCTGATCATTGAAAAACTGGGGCAACGTCGCACACTGATTCTTTCAGCTACATTATTTAGTGTTATTGCCTTTGGTTATCTGTTTATCAGCAACCTAACAAGCCTCTATGTGCTGCGTTTATTGCATGGCGTGTGGTTTAGTATTCTGACGACAGTTTTTGTGCCGATCGTAAACCAATTTATTCCGGATCAACGCCGTGGTGAAGGTATGGGCTACTATGGCATGTCGGTGAGTTTAGGGATTGTTTTAGGACCGCTGATTGGGCTAAGCCTGATTTCTTATTTTAGCTATACGTTTATTACGGCCATTCTGGTAGCGATGGTCTTCATTGGCTTTGCTTTCTGTTTCTTTATTCCAGTTAAGGAAATTGCACAACCTGAGACTGCCAGTACTGAGAAGAAACATATTAGCCTCAATGACTTTATTGAGAAAAAATCACTCAGTGTATCCTTACTGGTGATGATGATTTCCTTCTCCTATGCCAGCATCATGTCCTTTATCGCACCTTTTGCCAGTTCGATTCATCTGATGCAATATGCGGGATTATTCTTTGTGGTTTTTGCGATTTCCATGATGAGCCTGCGTCCAATTACCGGGAAAATCTACGACCGTAAAGGCCCGCAATATGTCATTTATCCGTCGATTTTAACGTTTAGTCTGGGCTTATTGGTGTTAAGTCAGGCTCAAAGTTTAATTGGTTTTTTGGGTTCCGCGGTATTGGTCGGTCTAGGCTTTGGTACTGCTCAGCCTTGTTTGCAAACCTTGGCTATCCAGCGCGCGCCTAAACACCGAATTGGTTATGCAACCTCGACTTTCTATACCTGCTATGATATTGGGATTGCCATTGGCTCAATGGTGGTGGGTATGATGATTACTCATCAAAGCTTTAGCTTTGCCTTTATCATCTGTGCCATTCTGACTGCTTTAAGTCTGCTGTATTTTAAATGGGTGGTCCAGCGTCGACCTCTCTCACAGCTTAAATACTCTTAAAATCAAAAACCGGAACTCATTGCCGGTTTTTTATTAGGATTGAACCCGATTCAAGAAGTCTGTTCTTCAGTCTTGCTTTCGCCATCAGCTTCATCTTCCGGCTTTTTTTCTTCAACCATACTGAATGAAGTAGGATTATTATTCAGCTCAGGATTAGCTCGACTACTTTTTAGTTTAATTTGTAAACGCAATTCATTAGTTGAATCTGCATTACGTAGTGCCTCTTCATAAGAAATCGCCCCTTCGTTGTACAAGTCGAACAGTGCCTGATCGAAAGTCTGCATACCGAGTTCACGGGATTTGGCCATAATTGCTTTCAACTCATGGAAATCGCCTTTTAAAATCAGGTCAGAAATCAGCGGCGTATTTAACATGATCTCCACTGCTGCACGACGGCCTTGACCATCTTGAGTACGAATTAGACGCTGGGAAATAATGGCTTTCATATTGGAAGACAGATCCATCAACAACTGATTACGGCGCTCTTCCGGGAAGAAGTTAATAATCCGATCCAAAGTCTGGTTGGCGTTGTTGGCATGTAGTGTTCCTAGACATAAGTGTCCAGTTTCGGCAAAGGCAATCGCGTGTTCCATGGTTTCGGTATCACGGATCTCGCCAATCAGAATCACATCCGGCGCCTGACGTAGGGTATTTTTTAGCGCATTGTGCCAGGAGTGACTGTCTACACCGACTTCACGGTGGGTAATCATGGACTTTTTATGCTTATGCACATATTCCACCGGATCTTCTACGGTAATGATATGTCCGGCGGAATTTTCATTCCGGTAATCAATCATCGCTGCCAGTGAGGTCGATTTACCAGACCCAGTCCCCCCAACAACCAATACTAGCCCGCGTTTTTCCATAATCACATGTTTGAGTGATTCAGGTAATTTCAGTTTCTGGAAGTTCGGAATTTCTGCAGTAATGGTACGGATCACCATTCCTACATTGAGCTGTTGCTGAAAAACATTGACACGGAAACGGGAAACACCCGGCACGGTAATGGCAAAGTTACATTCCAGCTCAGTTTCGTATTCCTGACGCTGTTTTTCATTCATCAACGCATAAGCAAACAGCTTGGTTTTATCTGCAGTCAGGTTTTGCTGACCAAAAGGTTTCATCAGCCCCTGATGTTTGATACTCGGTGGAAAGTCGGCAGTAATAAATAAATCCGAACCACCATATTCCACCACTTTGGTGAGCATATGGTGCATAAATTTACGTGCTTCTTCTAATAACTCTGCCGTGAACATCTGTTTCTCCCCACACTGCAAAATACCTGACCAACTCATGGTTCAGAACTATTTTTTTATGATTTTTATTGTGCAGTGTTTTAAAATAACTCTCAAATCATTTTGATTTCTAAAGATAAATTATTCAAAATATTCTGTGACTTGATTCAAGAAAAATACTAATAAAGGGAAATAATCTTGGCATGATTAAAATCTAATATTTATGACTATGTAGAAATGAAAGATTTTGGTGGCTCAAAGCTTTGTAAACTTGAAACCACCACTGAGAATTTATCAATCAATTAAATTCATAAAACTACAAGATGCTAACTTCTTGATAGTAACGTTTCTTTAGACTGTTCCAGTATGGTCATATTTCCACCTTCTTCCTGAAGGGCGGGATTGATGCGACCGCTCTTTAATTTGATTTGCAAACGTAATTCGTTACTGGAATCCGCATTGCACAGTGCTTCTTCATAGGAAATCAAACCATCGTTATAAAGGTCAAATAGTGCCTGATCAAAGGTTTGCATGCCCTGTTCACGCGATTTCTGCATAATACCTTTCAGCTCATAAAGTTCACCCTTACGGATATAATCTGAGACCAGCGGCGTATTTAATAACAACTCTACTGCAGCACGGCGGCCTTTACCATCTTCCGTCCGAATCAGACGTTGTGAAATGACCGCTTTAAGATTGGCTGATAAGTCCAACAATAACTGATTCCGGCGCTCTTCCGGGAAGAAGTTAATAATCCGGTCTAGAGCCTGATCCGCATTACTTGAATGCAGTGTTGCTACACACAGATGTCCGGTTTCAGCAAAAGCAATCGCATGCTCCATACTCTCAGTATCGCGGATTTCACCAATAGCAATTACATCTGGTGCCTGACGCATGGCATTCAGCAAGGCATTATGCCAGGACACACAATCCACCCCAATCTCACGCTGGGTAATCATGGATTTTTTATGCTGATAAACATATTCCACCGGGTCTTCTACAGTAATGATATGCCCTTCAGTATTGGCATTTCGATGATCCAGCATTGCAGCCAAAGTCGTGGATTTACCTACCCCCGTTGCCCCCACAATGAGGACTAAGCCGCGTTTTTCCATAATCACTTTTTTTAACGAATATGGCAGTCCAAGTTGCTCAAAGCTTGGAATATCTGTGCTGACACTTCGGATGACCATACCGACGTTATGCTGTTGCTGAAAAACATTGACGCGGAAACGGGCAACATCAGGTACACTCATGCTGAAATTGCATTCCATAATGGATTCAAATTCCTGAATCTGACGCTGGTTCATTAAAGAATAAGCAAACAATTTGGTTTTATCTGCCGTGAGTTTCTGCTGACCAAAAGGCTTCATCAGCCCTTGCTGTTTAATACTCGGTGGGTAATCTGCAGTAATAAATAGGTCTGAGCCGCCATATTCCACCACTTTAGTGAGCATATGGTGCATAAATTTACGTGCTTCATCGAGCAGTTCAGGAGTATACATAAGAAAATCCTCAGCTCATGATCATCTTGGGTATAGAAATAGGTAAGATTGACCATGAATAAATTATTGTTATTGTTAAATTCTTTATAATTTTAAATCTAATTTCTTATTATCGAATTTGTCACTTTGCTAAAGTACTGAGTGCTTTTCAATTTCAGCAAATGCCACCTTTCCCCAACGCATTGAGGAAAGGTTTGTTAAGACCTAAAGTGTTAGGCAATGCGCTTTAAGCCTTCAAGTCGTAAGCAATCAGCTATATTTAACAATAACTGTTCGGTTTTTGTCCAGCCCAGACATCCGTCTGTTACGGACTGGCCATAAACCATATCCTCGGAAATTTTCTGGTTCCCATCGACCAGATGGCTTTCCAGCATCACCCCCCGAACATGTGTTTCCATACGCTCTGCCACGATCTGCTGTAACACTTCTGGTTGCAGCATCGGATTTTTAGAGCTATTGCCGTGACTACAATCAATCACCAAAGCTGGCAATTCACCTGCATGTTTAGCCTTAATTTTAGCAATTTCAGATAACTGGTAGTTTGGGCCACTATTTGCACCACGCAAAATCAGGTGTACTTTTGGATTGCCTTGAGAATGCAGAATACATGGCAAACCAGACTGGCTCATGCCCATGAACTGATGCGGATTTGATGCAGACTGAATTGCATCCAGAGCAATCTGGATTGAACCATCGGTGCCATTTTTGAAACCGATGCAGTATGGCAGGTGACTGGAAATTTCACGGTGAATCTGGGATTCACTGGTACGCGCACCAATTGCGCCCCAAGCCAGTAGATCGTCAAAATATGCTGTTGCCATCGGACTCAAGATTTCTGAAGCAATTGGCAGCCCCATTTCAATAATTTTCAAATATAGCGCACGCGATCTGTCTAAACCGAGCTGCATATTAGAAGAGCCATCCAGTTCAGGGTCATACAGGAAACCTTTCCAGCCCACAGTCGTCCGTGGCTTTTCAATATAAGCACGCATCACCAGAAAAATCTGGTCAGCAACTTGAGTCTGTAATTGTTTTAATTTTTCTGCGTATTCCAGTGCGGACGTTTCATCGTGAATGGAGCATGGTCCGGTAATCACCATCAAACGGTGATCTTTACCCTCGAGAATGTTCTGTATGGTCTGGCGCTGCTCGGCAATCTGTTTAGCCAATTGTGGAGACAATGGCAATTGTGCCTTGAGTTGTGCCGGCAGGCTTAATAATGTTTCAGTTTGCTGTTGTTGTGATGTAATAACTTGATTCATGACTTTCATCCTTTGGACTGGGCATACAGTCCGAACTTTTATTTGAGCTTTATGGGTCTATGGGTCTGTGTGCTGAGGTTCATCAACTGGTTAAAGCAGAACCAATAAAAGTTGCTAAAGTATGAATAGTTAAAATAAGTCATGGCTGTCTCCAAAGTTTTTCAAAAATCACATGCATAAAAAAACCTGATCAGGGTTGCCGATCAGGTATTAACTGGGTGGGCAACCTTTTTATTGCCCGAACGCGTTCAGGCAATTATCTAAACTGCCAAAAATAAAAATAAGCGTTTGAGATTACAGGTTGCTTGAGCATGTGATGTAATACATAAAAATGTGAATATGAAATTTAAAATACGCGGTCTATGGAGATTTGACAAGTCCCCAGCGTAAAAAAATATTGATGAATTTTCTTACTGTTACTTATCATTCTGCATATTTAAGAAAAATAGAAAACGGGCAAGCCTCAAAAATCTATCAGACCTTACCTCCTTCATCTTGTATCTTTCGTAAACAAAATTAATGCGAAACACGATTTCAGGCATCTCGAATTGCATATTTCTCCTGTTCCCACGTCAGGCGTGATTCAGCCTTTGACCTGTTCTTATTTAATTTTAGATCGGATTCGACACCTTCAAAATGGGTATTGGTATCATAATTGGCATAATTTCCATAACCGCTCTGATAAGTCTAAGCGTCAAATGTATCCAAATTAAAATAAAATACTCATAAAAAAAGACCGGTTTTAACCGGTCTTTTTACTGTTCAATTGTTCTTAGAAATGAACCACGGAACGAATCGATTTACCTTCATGCATCAGATCAAAGGCTTCATTAATCTGTTCCAGTGGCATAGTGTGAGTCACAAAAGGTTCAAGTTCGATATCACCTTTCATGGCCTGTTCAACCATACCTGGCAACTGGCTACGGCCTTTTACCCCACCAAATGCAGTCCCCATCCATTTACGGCCAGTCACTAGCTGGAACGGACGGGTTGAGATTTCTTTACCTGCACCAGCCACACCAATGATCACGGATTGCCCCCAACCACGGTGCGCACATTCTAGTGCAGAACGCATCACGTCAACATTACCGATACATTCAAATGAATGATCTACTCCCCATCCAGTCATTTCTACAATCACTTGCTGGATTGGCTTGTCGTAATCTTTCGGATTGACAAAATCAGTTGCACCGAATTTTTTCGCCAGTTCAAATTTGTCCGGATTGGTATCCACTGCAATAATACGGCTAGCTTTCGCCTGACGTGCACCTTGCACCACTGCCAGACCAATACCGCCTAAACCGAAGACAGCAACTGTATCACCTTCCTGAACTTTAGCCGTATTGTGCACCGCACCAATACCGGTGGTTACACCACAACCAAGCAGACATACATGCTCGTGGTTCGCTTCTGGATTAATTTTTGCCAGAGATACTTCAGCCACGACAGTATATTCAGAGAACGTTGAGCAGCCCATGTAGTGATAGATCGGCTGACCATTGTATGAGAAACGAGTGGTGCCGTCCGGCATCAGACCTTTACCTTGAGTCGCACGTACGGCTACACACAGGTTAGTCTTACCAGATTTACAGAACAGACATTCACCACATTCAGCAGTATAGAGTGGAATCACGTGATCGCCCGGTTTTACGCTGGTCACGCCTTCACCCACTTCCACAACCACACCTGCCCCTTCATGGCCCAGGATTGCCGGGAATACACCTTCAGGGTCATCACCAGAAAGCGTGAAAGCATCAGTATGACATACACCTGTATGACTAATTTTGACTAATACTTCACCAGCCTTTGGTGGCGCCACATCCACTTCAACAATTTGTAATGGCTGGCCTGGACCAAACGCTACCGCTGCACGTGATTTCATTTACAACTTTCCTTTGTTCGCTGTTTTAACAGATGACTAACAGTAACCTCTTTCTATTCTGAGATTCAACCATTAACATCCACAATATAGGATGAAAAAAACCAATAATTGATGGAAACTCAATGACTCACCGAACTAACATGCTCTGTATCAGTTTTATTAGCCTATCCATTTTTTTGACAGGCTGTGAGTTAGATTCCAATACTTCATCCAAAGCAAATATTACACCAGTCCATTCTGAACACTGGTTTGAAAGCACAGAATCCAGACAGAAATTTCAGAAGGGATTAACCGCCTATTTACCCCTATATGATGGCTTTATGAGCATGGCAGCACGGCTGCATCTGATCAATCAGGCCAAATACAATCTTGACCTGCAGTATTACATCTGGAGTGATGACTTTATTGGCCGGCTGATCCTGTCAGAATTGCTCCAAGCAGCCGATCGCGGGGTAAAAGTTCGACTCATGATTGATGACCAGAATGGCACCCAGCTGGATGATCATTTATTAGCGTTGAGCCAGCATCCCAATATCCAGATCAAACTGTTTAATCCTTATAAATTCCGCAAGATCAGGGCATTGGATTATGGCTTGCGACTGAAACAGGTTAATCACCGCATGCATAATAAGTTGATCATTGCTGATGGCACGGCTGCGGTGACAGGTGGACGCAATATCAGCAGTGAATATTTTGAAGCCAGCAATGACTTTCAGTTTACCGATGTCGATATTTTCTTTGCCGGGACTGCGGTACAGGATGCCAATCAAAGCTTTATTCGCTTCTGGAATGATGATCTCAGTTATGACATTCAACAGATCTTGAATGAAAAGCCACGACCTGAAGAATTAACCAAACTCCGTCAGACTTTTGTTTATGAAAATGGTAAGACAGAAGAGATTCAAAAACGAATCAATGAAGCACAGGCAGAAGTGGCAGAGCAGCTAGAGGCACGTCCAGTCCGCTGGGCTAAAGCACATTTTGTTGCGGATTCACCTAACAAGGCTCGTCCGGAAGCCAAAGAGCATGATTACATCTATACCCATATGCTGAATGTCATGGGTGAACCAAGTAACCATCTGGAACTGGTCTCTGCCTATTTTGTCCCAACCCAATGGGGTGCGGATTACCTGAGTACCCGATCTAAAAATGGCCTAAAAGTTCGGATCTTAACCAATTCATTCCAAGCCAATGATGTCACTGTCGTGCATGCCTATTATCAGCAATATCGAGAGCAGTTGCTCAAAAATGGCATTGAAATCTGGGAATTCAAATCTTTTATCGAACGCCGCAAACGGACCTGGTATGAGAAACTGACCGGGGATGTCATTCCTGCTAAAAATAAAAACAGTTCCAGTCTGCATGCTAAGTTCTTTGATGTTGATGACATGGTCTTTATTGGTTCCTTTAACTTTGATCCACGCTCGGCCAAGCTGAATACTGAAGTCGGTCTGGTGGTTGAATCTGAGGAACTACAGGAGGAAATTACTACCGCACTGAATCAATATCTGCCACGGATTGCCTATCAGCTTAAATTAAATCAGCAAGGTGAAATTATCTGGATTGACCAGCAACCAGATGGCACAACCATCACCCATCCACATGATCCGGAAACCACAAAATTCCAGCGCTTTATGATGAATCTGGTGACGACTTTTCCTGCTGAATGGACAATGTAATGACACATGCATGACAAAAGTGAATTTTCCATCAATTTTCCCATCCATTATTTTCTGATTTATTAGAAATTGTGTAGCATTTAGACATTTATTCAATCAATACTGTCATGAACTATACCCTAAGCTAAGATTGTCTTAAAATTATACTTTTCCAGCTTTATGCGAAACTTTTCGCCCCACTCCCATGCAATTTTTTGATTTAAGCCGTCAGTTCAAACTGAGTGATATTTTAACGCCCACCAAAACACTGCAAGAATTATCTGGTCAGGAATGGTTTCTTGCCAAAATCCGGGTTGAACATGACTGTCTTTCAGATAATGAAATTGTTGAAGGTCAAGCGATCATTCAATCCAATGCAAATATTCAGATTGAACTGGAATGGCTGATTCAGGATTCTGGTCATGAGCTGCAAGTAATGTTTAAAGGTGTAGAAACCGAAGCCAATGAAGAAACCTTGGTAGTAGTGAAAGGTGCTCAACTGGTTGATGAACAGCAACAATTATTGTCCTCACAAGCTTTAAGCTTATGGATTGATGGTACCCTGCTGCCACTATTACCAAATATCCGTCGTGAAATTAAATCCCGTTTAAATCTTTGGGATTATGTAGAATACGATGGTTAATTCCTAAAATAGAGTTTGATGTTCAGGGCGAGTCACTCGCCCTTTTTTATCGACTAATATCGACTAAAATAAATCTTTTGAGATGAATGGCAAGTCGTATATCAGTCAATTATTTCCAATTTTGTTCATGATATGCTGACTTTAAAAATAATAACAAGTAAAAAAATAATGAATACGCATATCCAGATGCAAGATTGGCATAAGATTCGTAGTGTGGTTGCAGATGCACAACGTGCAGCCATGCATTGTTCTATATCGACAATCTCTCCAAATGGATTTCCTACCAGTAGTCCAATCGGTACTTTATTTTTAGATGAACAAAATCCAGCGGGTTTCTTCTTTGACCGTTACTGTACCAGCCTGGAACAGAATCTTCCGCATACCACTAAAGCCTGTATTCAAGCAGTGAATAGCAGCCGTACCTTCTGGCTAAGATCTCTGATTAAAGGGAAATTTAATACTTATCCTGGTGTAAGATTATATGCAGAAATCGGTGAGCTGCGCCCTGCAACCCAAGCTGAACTGGATTTAATAGATCGTAGAATCAAACCACTCAAATGGACTAGAGGCAGTCGACTGATCTGGTCTGAGTTTACCCATGTTCGGGAGATTCAGATTCATAGGTTCAAATGGGTGGAATATCCAAAGATGATGCCAAATAACTAAAAAATAACTTACTAAAAGTTATTTACCATTCATAAGTAATTTATTAAAAGCCTAGATTAATCCGGAATCCTTAAACATTTCCCGATAAGCCTCAGCTTTTTTCTCTAAACTCAGTGGATAGGCACGTGAAGATGATGGCATTCGATATAATTTCAGCTCACGTCCAGCAAAGGTTGTTTCACTTGGTTGTCCAATCGCAGGTTTTTCTGTTCCGTCCGGCATAGACAGCATCAACGTTTCAGTGGCTTTATCGCCAGTGGTCATGATGCTATGACACTGGGGCATATGTGACAGTAGTTTGTTGAGATCCGTTGGTGTCACGATTTCCAAGAACTTATCCGAGGCATTCCCTTTTAAACGGCGGATCTGGTACGCCGTATCAAAAATGGCAATACCTTTTTCCAGCAGAAATTCCTGGATCAGCATTTCCTGAAAATTCTTGTTAGCCAGATCCAGAAAATAGTCTTTGTTATGGAAGAAAATTAAACCAAAAATCCGCCACATATCATTTTGATAATTTGGATAATAGAACCGCATTTTCCAGCGTGTTTGCGGTGGCGGAAAACTTCCCATCATTAGTAGCTTGGCATTTTCAGGTAGGAAAGGTTCCAGAGGATGGGTTTCAATATCCGACATAATCTTCCACTAAATTGGCGAGCAGAAATGCTATTTTAGAATTTCTGGCGAATCTTTGCAGCGACTTCCTGTCCCCAAAGCGTATAAACTTCTTTACTCGGGTGAAAACCATCTTTGGCCATTTCCAGATTTAAAGCTCGATACTGTTTAATATCGTATTCAATCCATTGCATATTGGCTTTTTTGCTGACAAATTTTTCTAATTCACAATTCATGGCTTTGGCATAACGGCCAAATAACCATGCCAGTGGATTTGGTAAAGCCGGGAACATGTTCATTGGTGGCACACCGGCTGCAATAACCAGTGCTGGACTAAATCGGGATTCAATTTTGCTATATAGCTGTGCTTGCTTCTTGATCCAGACATCTGCTGGCATCAGCTTGGTAACGTCATTCACACCCACCGAAGTTACAACCACATCATAATGTTCTGCTGGAATTTCATCCAAGACACGAATCACTTTAGAGGTTGTATCTCCAGTTTTTGCCTGAAGCTTCCAGCGAATCTGGAAGTCCTGTTTAAGTACATTCAGAATTGCTCCTGTTAAAGCTTCATCCTGATGATCCACACCTACACCTGCCGCGGCAGAATCTCCTACAATCAAAATAGATAAAGGCTTACCTGCACCTACGACACCTTCACGCTCACCTGCAGGTTCTGGCAGCCTTAAAGTGTTTTTCTTGACACGATTACCTTGGATCACCAGGGCTGGAATAAGAGCAAAAGTCGAAAGCTTGAGTAACATGGATTGAATTCTAAAATACGTGAATAGTGCTGAATTTTATACAAAATTTAGACCAATACATTGATGATTGTGACAGTTTTTATTTTAATTTTAGTGAATTTTCAAATATTCAAATCATTTCGTGATTATTGGTGTATAAAAAATCCCGCATTTAGCGGGATTTCATCGATTCATTTTTATTTAACTTTAATTTCATTCCATCGGTTCATACGACGAAAAGTGCCAATATCATTAAAGCGTACACCGACTTCTTTCATGACTTTATGCGCCGTTTTAGCAGTCATCTGACGAATATAAAACGGTTCTTTTACCACGAAATGGTGAATGGCATGGGTAGCACCAAAGTTAAAGCAAAACAGCTGAAACGGCATCATCCACCAAGGATTTAGTACCTGAGTCTGCTTGATCACATCACGTGGGTCGATGTCGCCATAGTAATGCATATTTGAACTAACAAACTGCAGGCAGAATGAACGTAAATAATTTGGCAACACCCAGATCACTGCCAGTAAATTCACCCATGGCATGGCATCTAGCGCGCCTTGTGACCACAGCACTTCATAGCCAAACAGCGGTACAATCGCGTTGGAAATATGGAATACGGTAAACAGATAGCACAGACCATAATAGAGAATACTTAAGGGCATAAAACCCAACAATTGTGAAATCTGGGCACTTTTACGTTCATGTTCTGGCTGTTTTTCCAAAAATTTCTGAATCATTTTATACATGCGGAATGGACGCAAATACACTGACATCAACTGGTCACTGATCACCAGCACTCGGCGAATCCCCCATGGCATACCATTACTGATACCACGTTCTTCCAGATCGCTTTCTGTGCCTGAAAATTTATGATGATGTAAGTGCATGCGACGGCGTGCCCATGGGCTAATCGTATTTGGACGCGCCAACCAGACGAGAGCCAGCATTAAATGATGAGCCCATGGCATCTTTTTAAAATACATGTAATGGATCAGATCATGTTCCAATTCATGTGTTAAAGAGGCAAAGATCGCAATAAGCGGAATGGTCACCCATGCCGACAGATATCCATAATAAAAGGCTAATGCGATCGTGATCATTCCTGTCCAGGCAAACAGTAGAATGCTGGCACCAATGAAGTTTTGACGTTTCAGGATGGGATAACGTGCCCGCAGGTCTTCGCCAGCCTGCATAACGACAGCTCGGACTTTAGCAATACGCTGTTGACTGGTCATATCCGAAGATGAAGACATATGTACAACCTTTAATTTATGGACATGTGTACATTAAAGGAAAATACGGAAAATAAAAGTTGATATTTCCAGTTTTTAAAGCAGGATGTATAGAAAAACAGCGGTTGTTACAAATTTAATTTTTACTAAATAAAATCGTTTCTGATTTGATCAAAATGGCTTATAAATAATTGAGTAAATATACTAATTTCAAAACAAAATATCATTTTTTAATGGGGAATTTTTATGCTTAGAACACTTCACATAACCATAGGAATTGAATATCAACAAAAAGAGTTATTCGAAAAAGCATTGCTCGATCACAATATCAATTTTGAAATGGACGGTGGACATCTTCCTAAAAAAGTAAGTCCATACTATAAAGAGTTAGATATTATTCCATGTCGTTATTACCTTTCAGGAAGTAAAGACTGGAAAGATGTTATTAATAATCCCCAAAATATGAATCTATACGATGAATTTTCTAAGCCATTTTATATATTTTTATTACAAAATGAATTTATCAATAACTATTTAAAGCAATTTTATGCTTTAGAAAAGTTTAAAGATTTTTTCATACCTAATGGTTCCCATTTACTGTGTAGTTATGATAGCTATATTCAGCATGAGGACGTGATTACATTTGGGTCAGAAACAATTAATAATTTATCAAGATTGGGGCTAGGCATTGATTATAATCATGCATGTTATGATTGAATTTGTTCGACCAGAAATTTAACAAACTCTCTTATACAGAATCGTAGTTAAGGACTCTTGAATTAACGACGATTTTCTTTAAAAACCAGATCACATTTACCGGGTATATTTTTTCCTTTTATATTCACAACAGCAGAAGTACCACGCGCCTTGCCCTTACAGACATTTTGTACTGCTGGTTGATTCATAGCTTTATAATCCAATACATTTGCTTGATCAGGCTTAAAACCGATCTGACATGAACCTTTTACCTTACGACCCTCTATTTTTGTAGTGAGTTTTACGTGTGGTCCTTTTCCTTCGCACAATCGGGTCAGATCAGGAGTATTCTCTTCAGAACTAGCCTGGACAGATGACATTTGCATCACTACAATTGCCAGAATAAAAGCTATTTTTTTCATTAATTGATAAGCCTGTATCAATCTATCTGTTATTTTGAGCTATGTTAAACCAATATTTATACTAAATTTTAAGAAATTACACTTGGTATCTTATTTTTATCTTCTAAATTTATTGAATAGATCAAAATTAAATTCTGCCAGACTTTAGTGTTTATTTTGCCTCTAAGCTTCAAGTACTAAAAATGAATAAAGCTTCTATCTCTAGAAGCTTTATTGATAACCGAATTTAACCCATTAACCCAGTTTATTTACCAGTTTCAATGGCAATACTTTCATGGCAATACCAAGTGGCAGCCAAGGCCATTTTGGTACATAAGCTTTGACCGGTTCTTTTTCAATTTCCGCAGCCAGTAAACGTGAACCAGTCTTTTCATCCACTTCGAATGGTAATTTCTTGGCACCTTCATTGATTTCAGTACGGATATAACCTGGGAATATTGTCGTAACTTTAATTGGCGTATCAATCAGTTCTGCACGGATGCCCTCTGCCAGATGCGCAACCCCAGCCTTACTTGCACCATACGCTGTCAAATGTTTTGGCATACCACGCATGGCACTCATGGACGAAATCATCACCAGATGACCAGCATTTTGGGCACGGAAAATTTCAACTGCTGCTTCACACTGTGCCAAAGCCGAAATAAAGTTGGTTTCCACGGTGGCTTTGTTAATCGCAAAGTTACCTTTACCGATCCGGCGGCCTTCACCAACACCGGCATTGACAATAATCCGGTCAATCGTGCCAAATTCTTCCTTGAAGGCACGGAACACTTCAAAAACCTGATCATAATTGGTCACATCCAGGACTTTGGCAATGACCTTAATTCCATATTGGCTTTCCAATTCCTGCTTTAAAGCCTCTAGACGTTCCAAACGTCGTGCACAGATCGCCAGGTTATAGCCTTTCTTCGCAAATTCACGTGCCATCCCGGCACCAATCCCTGAACTCGCTCCAGTAATCAGAATTGTTTTTGCCATGTTTTATTCCTTTAATTTGTTTTGGTTCTTAAATCCAGGTCAATAATTCTGGTTGTTTTTCTTTAATAAAATGATGTTCATTTAGACTGAGCAACTGTGGCTCATTACCGACTAGACGTAATGTGGTCAGGCTGGTATTGGTAATCGCCCAGTTCAAGGCAAAAGTTTTGCTTGGACTGAGTCCCAGAATTTTTCCGACAGCCACAGAAATCACGCCACCAGAAGTAAAGACTAGAGCATAACGTGGTTTGCGTTTAGCCAGATCATCACACAGATTTTGCAATGCAGTTTCTACCCGGTTTTTAAAATCTGGCCAAGACTCTTCATATTCATGGTGATATTCGCCACCCGTCCAGCGCTCAATTGCCCCTTCAAAGATTTTGCTTAAATAAGCACGCGGATTAGCGTGCTGGGCGACGTCTTCTTTTAACAATTCCGGCTGGTTAAAACGTGGTTCATAACGCGCAAATACTTGAGTATGGTTAAATTCATTCCATGCTGAATCGGTAATGATTTCACTTTCAGGAAAACATTGATCCAGACACAGTTGCGCCGTTTGTTGATGCCGTTGCATCGAACCTGCTACTACCAGTGGCGTCTCTTTTAAAATTGAATCAAAATAGCGTCCTAGCAGTTTTGCCTGTAATTCCCCATTGGGTGAAAGCTGGTCATAGCTTTCTGCCCCAAAAGAAGCTTGTCCGTGGCGAATGAGATAGATAGTCGTCATTTTGGCATTAACTCTTTAAATTTGGTGATGTATTTCTGTGCCAGATCATTTGCTTCAATTTTTTGCTTGCCAATCAGTTTTAAAGCACGAATATGCAAGGCATGAATCACAATCCAGAAATCCTTAAAGGCAGGATTATTGGTCTGTTTATGGAAATAGCGGTAATAAATTTGCTGGGCAATCACAGCGAGACGGAACACGCCAAATACTTCATAGAAAGTCCAGTTGGCTGGCTGTAATTCAGTTTTCCCTAAATAATAATCCACCACTTCCTGACGCGTGAACATACCTTTCAAATTGGTCGGCTGACGGCGCGTCGCCTTGAAAATAGCATTATCAGTTTCTTCGACCCAATACGCCAAGGCTGAACCTAGGTCCATTAATGGATCACCTAAAGTTGCCATTTCCCAGTCCAAGACACCAATCACCTGTGTCGGAGCATCCGGATTCAGAATGACATTATCAAAACGCCAGTCGTTATGAATGACACAAATCTGGGAATCTGCCGGGATATTGTCTTTCAGCCAGTTACGTACATATTTAAAAGAAGGTACATTCAGGGTCTTGGCTTTGTCATAACGACTATCCCAACCTTCGACCTGACGACGGCAATACCCTTCACCCTTGCCAATTTTTTCCAGTTCAGTACCTTGATACGGTACTTTATGTAGCTCAATTAGCTTGTCGATAACATTGATACACAGCTCTCGAACCTGAGCTTCACTAAAACTTAGCTCTTTAGGCAAATTGGCGCGTGGAATAATGCCTTCGATGCGTTTCATCACATAGAAGTCACAACCAATCACAGACTCATCCTGACATAGAGCAACCATTTCCGGCACCACCGGATAATATGGTGCTAATGCCTGCTGTACATGATATTCACGTGCCATGTCATGCGCGGATTTTGCTTTGGTGCCTTTTGGCGGACGGCGCAGAATAAAATCGGCATTTTGATATTTCAGTCGGTAAGTCCAGTTTGAAGCACCGCCAGAAAATTGGGTTACTTCTACCGGTTCTTGTAATTGGACACCATTTTTCTGCAGCCATTGGGTGACTGCCTGAATATCTAATTCTTCACCCTCACGAATCTTTCCACCGACATCAATAACCGCCATATTCTTTCCTTAAAATCTTTTTAAATCTTCAAATCTTAATCAAGTTCATCTTATCAAGTATTGTGCACTTATTTTTTACGGCGTGTGCTGTAGCCACGTTTGGCCAGTTCCAGCTTGGCAATCATACCTTTATGCACTTCGTCCGGGCCATCCGCCAAACGTAGTGCACGTGCCTGAGCAAAGAATCCGGTCAATGGTGTATCGCGAGAAACCCCGGCTCCACCATGAATCTGCATCGCCATATCCACAACTTTTTCCAGCACACTTGGCGCCACAACTTTAATTGCAGAAATCTCAGTCAAAGCAGCCATATTTCCTAAAGTATCCATTTTATAGGCGGCATACAAGGTCAAAAGTCGTGCCTGATCGATCGCGACACGCGCTTCTGCGACACGTTCCAGATTACCACCAAGTTTCAGAATTTCTTTACCAAATGCCGTCCGACTCATGCCGCGATCAATCATCAGTTCCAGCGATTTTTCTGCCGCACCAATACAACGCATGCAGTGATGGATGCGGCCCGGGCCTAATCGGCCTTGGGCAATTTCAAAACCTTGCCCAGGACCACCAATAAAATTGGAAATCGGCACACGCACATTCTCAAAACTGACTTCACCATGGCCATGTGGGGCATCGTAATCTCCAAACACCGGTAGCATCCGTTCAATTTTTACGCCAGCAGTATCCACAGGTACTAAAACCATAGAATGCTGATGATGGCGGTCCTTTGTTTCATCCGGCGTATGTGCCATAAAGATGATGATTTTGGCATTCGGGTCACCTAAACCAGAGGACCACCATTTACGGCCATTCAAAACAATTTCATCACCTTCAATGACTGCCGTTGCCTGCATATTGGTGGCATCACTGGATGCTACCGCTGGTTCAGTCATACAAAATACTGAACGGGTTTTTCCTTCAAGCAGTGGCATCAACCATTGTTGTTTTTGCTCTTCAGAACCATAACGCCACAACACTTCCATATTGCCGCTGTCTGGGGCATTACAGTTAAAGACCGTGGGTGCCAATAAACTGCGTCCAGACAGTTCAGCAATATGGGCATATTCCTGTACCGATAATCCCTGACCGAGTTCAGAACATGGTAGGAACATATTCCAGAGTCCAGCAGCTTTCGCCTTGGCTTTTAAGGTTTCCAGTTCTGCCGGCCATTGCCATTTGGTCCAGTCACCACCCTGATTCAACTCATGTACCTGATGCCAGAAATCAGCTTCAATCGGCTCGATCTCATCTCTAATAAATTTTCTGGTACGTTCAACGTAGTCCTGTGCACGTGCTGAGAGCTCAAACATGGCAACTTCCCTCTGGATATAATCATTCTGCTTTACAAGACCTTAACCCAGAACATATTATGAATAAAATGATTTAATTCCATAGTTCTAAATGCAGCATATTCATAATAAAAACAGTATGGACCTTCGCAGTTTCCATCGCATTGACATCAACCTATATCCGCTTTTTGTGGCTATTTTTGATCAACAAAGTATTTCCAGAGCTGCACAAATCCTTTCAATTACCCAGTCCGCTGCCAGTCATGCCTTACAACGTCTCAGACAGCACTTACAGGATGATTTATTTGTCCGTAGTGGGAGCAAGATGCAGCCTACGCCGTTTGCGGAACAGATCTATCCAGAAATTAAACGTGCCCTTGTTACTATCCAGAATATTTCTATTCAACATCAGCAGTTTGAGCCAAGCATGGTACAAAGTTTGAAGATTGCAGTGCATGATGAAATTGAGCCGATGATCCTGCCAAAACTTGTGGCACATTTTCAGAAGATAAATCTGAATATTCAATTTATGAGTATCAAGTTAGATCGAAAAAATATTGTGGCTGATCTGGCAACCCAGCAAGTGGATTTTGTTGTGGATCTGGAACAGTCCTTAGGTGACAAAATCCAGTTTGAATTACTGGATCAAGATGAATTTGTGGTGTGTACCCAGCAGCCAGAAGTTACAGAAAAAAGCTATCTCGCCTCTCCACATATCGGCGTATCTTCACGCCGTACCGGTGTTCTGGTTGAAGATTTGTATTTAAGCCGCAAGCAGCTATCCCGGCAGATTTTTTTGCGTTGCCAGCATTACGCAACGGCGCTACAGATTTTGCAGCAGCATCCGTCCGCAATGCTCACAATTCCGCGAAATGTATTGAATCACTTACGTATTGATGAACACCTGAAAATTTTTGATGTCCCTGTTAAACTGCCTAGAATAAATATGGGGATGTATTGGTATAGAGATCTGCAAGAGAATAAAAGGCATCAATTTTTAAGAAATGAGATTAAGAAAATTTTTGCTTAGGCTATTTTGATTGGGATTTTTAAGAATTGCTTAGGCTATTTATAAATAAATGGAAAATACAGTCCCAAAAAGCAGCTTCAAGCCATTTAAAAACTCAGCTATAACTAACTATGCTTAGGCTATTTTATTTGCCTAAATAATCCCCACATGAATAGTTACAAAGCCTTGCCACATCTGACTTTCCACTAAAATAGAGGGATTAAAAGTCAGCTATTTTGGTCTGACGTTATTTTGTGGATTTTGACTTTGTTGCATCTCTCAACGACCTGGCAAATTGTGCTGGGATTAGTGGCTTTGGGTTTCTCTTATTATCTGCTGCACAAAGTGGTGGTGTTTTTACAGGAACTGTTTCGCCCCTTTAAGAAAGGTAAAAAATACTGGTGTCGTGTCCGTGCGGTCAGTGATGGAGATACCCTCACCTGCTACCGTTTTAATATCCGTCGTTCGGAAACCCGCTTGCGTTTTGCTTATGTCGATGCCCCAGAATCCAGCCAGGCGTATGGCAAAGAATCCCAGCAGTTTGTCTCCAAGATGATCAAGAACAAATTGGTACGGGTGCAAATTACCGATGTTGATCGTTATGGCCGCTGTGTGGGCGTGATTTACCGACGTCGTAAAAATGTCAATGAAGAACTGATCAAGCACGGTGCCGCATGGGTGTATGAAGAATATATCCGTGATAAAAAACACCTCTCTTACATGATGGCTTTACAGAGCAATGCCAAGAAACATAAGAAAGGACTGTGGCGTGGTACGCATCCAATACGTCCCAGCGTTTATCGTAAACAAAAAAAATCTACAGCATGAAAAAAGAGCCTTTCGGCTCTTTTTTATTTCAGCTGATGCTTATAAATGGTTTCAGTAAATTCACCAAAAACAGAGACTTTTTCAAACAGGTGTTCGCTATACATCAAGTCCTCAATCAAATGCTCTGCATCTACCTTTTGAATGCCACTGAGTTGAGTCACTAATTCAATATTGGCAGTTGTGATTTCTTCACAAATCGCTGCAATGGTTTCGTTCTTACGCTTCCATAGCAGTTTTTTATATTCGATTTCACTCAAATCAAAACTTTGCGGTGTTAATTGTTGATGAATGGTCTGAATACCTAACGCTTCTAGCAAGGTTTTCAATGCCTCATCCAGTTTATTTCCAATGACGATCAGGCTCTGGCAATATGGATCAAGTAAAGTTTTGAGTACGGCATAGTGCTGCAAATCTGTTATAGAAATATCGTTCGCAGTTAAATCAAAGCAGATATCCATTTCCTGTAAAGCCTGTTCATGCTTCAGTTTTAAAGCCTCAACGCGGAAATATTCACCTAAAACCTGCTGCAGCTCATCATTGGCTGGACTGATAAAGATAGTTTTATGTTTCAGTACTGACAGGATCAAGGGACTAAACACATAACTCAGTTTTGAGCCATCAAAATGATCGAGCAGCATGACATGATGTTGAGTTGCTGTCTTGCTACGCGTCTGAGCGGCATCTTGAATTGCTTGTAGTAACTGTTCTTCTGAACTGATTTCTGGCTGCAAGTCCTCGATTAATTTGGAACTATTTTGAAATAAATTATTGACCAAAGTTCCAATATTCAGCGCTTGCATCAGTTCACCCATTTTTGTGTTTCAACTCAGTTCGCATCTTAAAGAAAATCAATGTCTTTTCCCAGAAAATTAGCCCATTTCATCCTTCAAATATCTGTTAAGCCATATCGGAGCGGCTGATAGATTGCTTGAAATTTCATTCTGATAGGCGTACATTACACACATTTAGTTAACCTGGTTAACATTATCCTATGGATACCACCTCCCGATTCCGTTTTGCACTGCTGCGCTGTGCCCGGCTGCTCAGTGATGAAGTCAATGCTGTCTTGCTTGAGCATGGACTGAATTATTCACTGTGGCAAAGCCTGGTCATTATCAAGATGAATGATCATTGCACCGCACTGGATATTGCCCACGAACTGCAAATTTCCAAACCAGCAGTAACCAAGCGTTTAAATACCTTGATGGAAATGAACCTGATTGAATCTCTCCCAACCACTGACAAGCGCCAAAAGCTGCTCTCACTTTCTCCCCTAGGTGAGCAACAGTTTCAGCTGTGTAGCGACAAGATCGATGATTTAGAAACCGAATTGCTACATGGTTTTGACAAAAGCCAACTGAAACAAGCGCATGCTTTTATCTTAGATTTTATGAATTCCCTTCAAAGCAGAAAGGACCAACAACATGGCTGACTCTCAACCCAAACTCTGGACGAAAAACTTTATCCTGCTCAGTGCCATGAATTTCCAGCTGGTTCTGGTGTTCTATCTGCTGGTGATTGTCAGTGTGGGCTATGCCCTTGCTGAATTACATGCCACCACAGCCCAGGCGGGTCTGATCTCAGGTGTCTTTGTCGTGGGGACTCTAGTCGGCCGTCTGCTGATCGGGAAATTCATGTCGAATCTTGGTGCCAAAGCCAGCCTGGTTGCGGGTGCCATTGGCTTTTTCATCTTTTCTGGCCTGTATTTCATTCCGATGGATGTGCCCTATCTAATTGCCCTCCGTTTTGCGCACGGCTTTATGATGGGCGTTGCCGGTACCGTGATTGGTACAGTACTGGCCCAGACCATTCCGCCAAGTCGTCGTGGTGAAGGCATTGGTTATTTCAGTACCAGTAGTACCCTCGCGACTGCAATTGGCCCATTCCTGGCGATCTGGCTGATGGCACAATATGACTATCAAGTGATTTTTGCCTTTACTTCGTTTGTTGCACTAACCTGTCTACTGTTCAGTTTTGGTGTAGATACCTCACAAGTGAAACTTGCTGCCAAACCTAACCCTCAACATACTGCGCAATCCACTTCTCGCCTGGCTCAGTTTGTTGAACCCAAAGCTTTTCCAATTGCAGTGATTATCCTGATCGCTGGTGCTTGTTATTCTGGTGTACTGTCCTTTATTAACCTGTATGCCAAAGAAATCAACCTGTTACAGGCAGCCTCTTTCTTCTTCCTGATGTATGCTGCAGCGATTCTGATTTCCCGTCCATTTACCGGCCGCCTGATGGACCGTAAAGGTGAAAATGTCATCATGTATCCAGCGATTGTGCTGATGGCATTGGGGATTGGTTTACTGAGTCAAGCACATAACTCGGTGATGTTATTGACCAGTGCTGCATTACTCGGCTTTGGTTACGGTAATATTCAGTCTATCTGTCAGACCATTGCTGTGAAAAGTACCACGCTGGAACGTATGGGATTGGCGACTTCAACTTTCTTTATCGCGCTAGACGCTGCGCTAGGATTTGGTCCTTATTTCATCGGGAATTTCCTGGATCAAATTGGTTATGAACACCTGTATATCTACAGTGCGATTATTACCTTCACCTGCCTGATCTGGTATTATCTGCTGCACGGTCGTAAAGCTAAAGCTGTTGCGCGCTAAATCATTTTATAAATAACAGTGATACTTCCAAACGCTTAGCCTGTTTTAAATATAAAAAATGCGCCTAATTTAAGGCGCATTTTTTATTGGAAATATGAAAAGCCTTAAGCGGCGTTTTCCTGCACGCCAAACTTGGCAAAAAGCTGTTTACGTTTAGATGGCAAGATATTGGCTTTGCTCAGATCACCCTGATAATGCTGATACACGCGTTTATCCATCATTTTGTACCAGAGTGGCGGTACTAAAGCTGGAATTAACATGGTGGCATAACCACTTGGCAATACCGGTGCTTCCTCAAAATTGCGTAGCGCTTGGAATGGTCGGCTAGGAAAAGCATGGTGATCAGAGTGGCGCTGTAACTGATATAGGAACAGGTTGGTCACAATATTGTTATTGTTCCAGCTATGTTCCGGTAAGGTCCGCACGTATTTACCATCTTCGGTCTGTTCACGTTTCAGCCCGTAATGCTCAATATAATTGACGATTTCAAACAGACTGATGCCATAAAAAGCTTGAGTCAGCGTATAAGGAATGATCTTCTTGCCAAAGGTTTTCAGCATCAATGTATGATAACCAGCACTCATGGCCCAGCCATGAAACAGTTCATTTTCCTTGCTAAAGAAACTTAAGCCCTTACGCTGCAAACGGCGTTTTTCAATCTGAATCGCAGATTTGATTCCACCAAAAACGGTACGTGGCCAGAATTTATAGAAGGATTCACCCATTTTCGAAGATGCTGGATCTTCAGGTGTTGCCACACGTTTATGATGCCCATATGGATGCTCGATACGGAAATGGTTATAACCGAGTGGCATCAGGCTGGCATGAGACCAGTAATGATCCGATTTATTCGGGCGATGGCTGAGTTCATGCGCGGTATTGACGCCAATCCCATTTATCGCCCCCATCGAAATGCCAAGCAGGATTTGATCCAGCATTGGAGTAGTTGGACGAGAAACCACATAACCGGCATAGGCATTCGCTGCCATTTGCAAAGGAATAAACAGTTTTACGATACGGTCATAATACGGATCTTTGACTAGTGCCTTGATCTGCTCATCGCTTGGGTTATTTTCATCTTCACCAATTAAGGCATCTAAAGTCGGAATAATCACATGTAGTAATAAAGGCCCACCCATGGCAAAGACTTTCTTGGTGGCTTTGGGGCCGAAATGGTAACCAGCCAAAATACCTATGCCAATGACCGGCAATCCCGGACTCAGCAACCAGCCAAAACGTTTCTTGTCCAGATGACGACCTGTTAAAGGCTGAGCTTCCTGCTCGTTAAAGATATTTCTGATTTTTGCAGGGGCATTCATTGCAACTCTCCTGTCTTATGTTACCCTGCAGTTATAGTTGAATAATTCCGCGCCTGTGCACAGTTGTCAGCGTCCAGAAAAGCTATGTCAGCGTCTTTGTCCTGATCTGCCAATTTCTGACCTCAATTCACATGCGAATTTTTATAAAAATATCCTTTATTTAGAACAGTATACGCATGGATGCGCTAAGCAAAATTTTTGATGATATCCACTTGGCCCGATCAGAATACATTTATCTGAATGTCTATCATCCCCATCGACTGAGCTATAGCCATGAGCCATCCATGCTGGCTTATGTGATTCTGCATGGGCAGGCAGCGCTTAACTTTGAAGATTCAGAAGATATTGTGATATTGCAGCAAGGTGATCTGGTGTTATTGCCTTCGGCCAAGGCACATCATCTCTCTTGCCCAGCTCAGGATCAGTTTACGAGCAGTACGGAAATTAATAGCTACTTCCAAAGCCATGCCCAGCAGAACATTGATTTCGGCATAGAACAGCAGCAACGTAGCTTTATTCTGGCGATTCGCTCGAAAATGGATATCCAGATGGCACGTCCACTAATTGCATCACTGCCCGATTACTTGCATACCCGGCATATCCTGAGTGATTCAGCTCCAGAATGGCTACAGATTGGCTTGCAGTTTTTAGCCGTTGAGACTCAGGAAACCCGCCCAGGTCGTGACCGGATTCTGGATCATTTGGTGAGTATTCTGCTGATTGAATGTGTACGGGATTATATTCTGAATGCGCCACATGCCTCGAGCTGGCTCAATGCCTTAAGTCATCCGGAACTCTCTAGTGCATTGGCTACGATTCATGATCAACCAGAACAAAACTGGACTGTAGAAAGTCTGGCGGAACAGTGTCATATGTCGCGTTCCAAATTTGCCCAGCTATTTACCCAGGTGGTTGGTGAAACGCCTCTGGCGTATTTGCAACAACACCGGATGCGCCTTGCTGCACGTTATTTAAGCGAAAATATCCTGAGTGTGCAGCAGATCGCACATCGGGTTGGCTACTCTTCCGAAACTGCATTTAGCCAGAGTTTCAAGAAACAGTTTGAACTGACGCCGAGCCAGTACCGGCAACAACATCAGGAATATAGAAAGGAATAATAGAACTTATTTGACCAGTTCCAGCACAGCAGCCACTGGATCTTCGCTATTACCTGACAGCAATTGCTTATGCATAGTGATATGCTGCATCACCTGTGTCTGAGCGACTTCGATATTCATCAGCTTTTCAATTTCAGCGGCCAGTCGTTCTGGTGTCGCATCAGACTGAATCAGTTCTTCGATGACTTTCTTGCCAGCAATGATATTTGGCAGCGAATAATATGGAATTTTCACCAGCAACTTGGCGATATGGTAAGTCAGCCAATGTAATTTATAGAAAGTGACCATTGGACGATGCAGCAACATTGCTTCCAGCGTCGCAGTACCTGATGCTAGCGCGACGATATCTGAAGCATTCATTACCTGACGGCCAATTTTGGAATCGCTGCTGGTATTTTCCATCAGTTTAATCTTCGCTTTCAGGCTATCCGGATAATGACTTAACAGTGATTCAATCTGCTGTTTTCGGGCATCATTGATCGCCGGAATCAGAAAGGTATATTCAGGGTATTTTTGTTGCAGAATCTGAGCAGTATCTAACAGCAATGATCCCAGTCGTTCAATCTCGCCACGGCGACTGCCTGGTAACAAGGCAATGTATTTTTGTTCCGGATCAAGTCTGAGTTCCTGCTTGGCTTGCGCCAGTGGATTTTGCAAAGGCAACTGTCCAGCTAATGGGTGACCAACAAAGGCGGCCGGCACCTGCCATTTTTGGTAAAAGGCTTTTTCAAACGGGAATAGGCACAGCACCAGATCAATGCTGGCTTTGATGCCATGCACACGGCCTTGACGCCATGCCCATACAGAAGGACTGACATATTGCACAGTTTTAATCGGTAACTGTTTTTGCTTTAAGCTCTTGGATAAACGCAGGTTAAAGTCTGGTGCATCAATCCCGATAAACACATCGACTGGATCTTTGCTCCAAGTTTCAACCAGACCATCCCGTACTGCAAACAGTTTCTTGATATCTTTCAGGACTTCAACAATACCCATCACCGACAAAATATCCATCGGATAGTAGCTTTTGAAGCCTTCAGCCATCATCTGTGGACCACCAATCCCTTCAAAATCGGCATCAATACCCTGCTCACGAAAACGGCGAATCAGACTGGCACCCAAAGTATCTCCCGATACTTCACCCACGACGATTCCAATTTTAAGCTTCCGATTTTGCAAGATAATATCCTCAGAGAATGACTCACCGCATATTAGCATAAGACTGCAAACTTAAAGCTGATTCAAAAATCTCATAAATCAATAAAAAATTTGAAAAGTTGTTTTGATGAACTAATTAAAATTTGCTTAGGCTATTTATCAAGTTTATTGTAAGTACGTTTAAGCTTAAAATTCCGATATTACTTATTTTAAATGAGCTAATTTATGGCTACCGGTTTTTATCACCAAAAGTTTATTTTAGACGCAAACAAACCTACTTATTCTAATAAGAAGGAAATTTTCTTCCCTTAAGCAAATTCAGTGAATTTGAGCTCATCATTTTTTAAGCCATCTTCTAACTATAAGAAAACTCATTGTAAAGCTTATATATAACCTGAGTTCGATGAAAT
>NZ_JPQO01000207.1 GCF_000773685.1 Acinetobacter sp. HR7
TTTCATCGAACTCAGGTTAAATAAGCTTAAGAAAAAACAAGAGGAGGAAGAACTCAATAAATTCACAGTGAAAGATTTAATTGAACTATATCTTACTAATGTTATCGAAGACCGCTATGTGGAAGATTCAAGAACAGGATTAAAGAAACTGATCAAGGGTTCTCGTAAGAAAAAAGGACAAGACGAAACAAGAAGAACCCTTTATGGAGATGCTGTAAGAGTCTTAGGACATTTGCCTGCTGAACATATTACACGTAAGGATGTTGTGCAGTTAATTTCCGACATAGTTGCAAGAGGAGCGAATGTACAGGCAGGCAGAGTATTGTCTGAATTAACTTTAGCTTATGAATATGCTATTGGACTTGAAAGATTTAAAGAAGATTTTGCGAATCCAGCTCTGTTGGCTAAATCTAGTTTAAAGCAGGCTAGATTAAAACTTACATCTACAAAAGGAACACGAGTTCTAAATGATGATGAATTAAGACGAGTACTTAAGTGGTTGCCAACTTCAGGATTCTCAGCAAAGCACAAACAAGTCTTAATGATTACGTTGTGGACTGGTTGTCGTACTGGTGAGGTTTGCGAAGCAAAATGGGAAGATATAAATTTAGAGTCAAGAACATGGCATATTAGGCAAAGCAAAAATGGTTCTGAACGTTATGTTCAATTATCTCGGCAGTGTGCTGAATTTATTGAAAAACTCCCTAATAAGCATTTGGAATATGTATTTCAAATAGAAAAAAGTGGAAAGCCTCTTTTGCAAAAAAATATTACTGAATGCAAATGGAGAATGAAAAATCCTGAAAAGATGCGAAATAAACAGACGTATAGGCCGGAACAGCTCTGGCTGAATGATATAGCTGATTGGAATCCGCATGACTTGCGAAGGACAGTACGCACAGGTTTGTCTCGTTTAGGTTGCCCAGCGGAAGTGGCAGAGGCGGTATTGGGGCACTCAAAAAAAGGAATACAAGGTACATATGATTTGCATTCTTATGAAAAAGAGTGCTCAGAATGGTTGCAAAAATGGGCTGATTATATTGATCCTTTTTTAGAAAAGAGGGAGCTTTATTTTTGGGCTAAATAATTGATAATTTTTAATAAAGTAAATAAACTTATTTTATTCTTTCAGGTACCCTATGAAGTTATATAAGGAAAATTGAAAACCATTTAGTGGGTCTAATGGATATACTCATTTTTCATATCAACTTACTAGACCCTTAATAGCCAAGGGTCTTTAAGTATTTAGATAATCTTTTTAAAGATTCATCTAAATGTTTTTTATCTTTCAGCATTCCACCTTTTAAAACATCAATAAGATCAGAGTTTTTTGTTAACTCAATTTGAAAATCTTCACATATAGGTAAGGTTTCATTTTGAACATAACTCATAGAAGCACACAAAAGGCTAGCCAAATCAAATACTCTATGAATTGGTAGCTCCTCTGATTGTCTAGACCATTTTTCACCAGTATATCGCCAAACTTTAGCGGATAAATCCATGGTTTTAGCATCACTCCACTGAGCTAATCCAATTGATAAGCCGGCAGCATCAGTGCTTCCGGCAAATCGACCATCAAGCTCAGAATAACCTTCCAATTTAACAATTGGCTTATGTGATAAATGTGTTGGAATTTCTTTTCTCTTTTTCATTTAGTAAAAATTTTAGTAAGTAAGTTACTAGTATTTTTACTAAAAACTTTACTAAAGTAAAGCTGTATTTTGACGCTGCTTAAATGCTGTTATACAAGTTTTAATGCGCCAAATAAAATTAGAATTTCTGTTCATTTCTCTGTCTAATTCAGTGTCCGTTAAAAGAAGAATACGCAATAATTATTCGTATACTGTTAAAAAATAAATAGGACTACATACTTTGGGAGCAAAGACCTAAGAGTGGAAGAAAATCCCAAAAGAAGGCGTCAAAATTGTCTGTTAAGTTATCTGCAAGCCTAGAGACTCAGGAGATTTGATAATTTTGAAGACAATAAGCTAAGCGTATCGGGGGTAGTCTTTTTTAAACTATCTTTACTGATTTTATGGGTGTAGAGTGCTCCATCTTTTGTGCAGAAAATACTCTCAATTTTGCCATCTATTATTTTTTTTGGGCTGGTTTCTAGTTTGAAATCTTTACAGCCACTGATCAATCTATAAAGATTATCCATGTGCTGTGCTAAATCGTATTCATTGCTTTGGTTAATACATTCCTTCAAGTCATTAGTACTTGCTTCCTCCAAAGATACTTTTTCATCTTTGGTTAGCTTGATATCAAAGTACTCAAAGCTTAAATTTGCGAAGTTGATTGTTTGAAACTTAAATGGTTCACCTTCCAAAATTTTGCGTCTGAATACTTCCTCATAGAAAATGAGACTGATGAGTGCAGATAAAACAGTATCAGCTCGTTTTAGTGGAGAGGATGCATTGATCACAATATCAAGTTGGTTTCGAGCCTGATGAATTTTTTTGAAGTGCATTTCATTAATAGGGATCGTAGTGTTAAAGCCCTTTCTATCACGATCTATTTTCCGTGCAATGAGGTGATGTAAAAAATCATTAATGATTACGGGTAAATTGTTAAGGTTCTCATCTAAGTGAATGTTTAAACTTAGGTATTCTGGAGAAGTTGCGTCAAGGTCATAGGATGAGGCATCTATGAAAGATTTGTTGTAAGCTGGCAGAGGCGAGTTATATTTAAATAGTTTAGAAAGCACCAGCTTAGCTTCCTCTGCATTAGGCTGTTGAGTGATATTTTCTTTATTGATTTTGGAGTTATTAAATTGATGGTAGTCGATAAAAATCGACAAATAATCTAAAAAAAGTTGTTCAATATCCCATTCCAATAGTAGATTTGGTAGATATAAATTATTATTTTTCAAGTGGATAGGTAGTATTTTTTGGAATGAGATTGGATGATTTATCTCATCATATTCCTTAATTTTTAACCAAAAAAAATCGTAACAATTTTGAAAAATTTTAAGTATTTCATCATGTTGTAGCAGATCATTAATTAGATATTCATCTGCTAAATAAAGTTCATTTGTTTGGCAATAGCCAATAACATGATTAAGTAATTGACGATCAAAAAGGATTTTGTCAACTCTTTTCTCTATTTCAATGGCGCTCATATCAGTTTTTTCTTCAAATCTTTCAATTAGTTGTTTAAATAAATTTGCTAAAATTAGTACTTTTATTTCTTTTAAATATTTATAAAAATCAGGAAAATAAAACTGAAACTCTTTTGCTTCGACCGCTTGTCCTACAAGCTTTTGCATTACAGGATGAGCAATTCTAAAAATTTCGTGATCAAAGACAGGTCTACTCATAAAAATATAGTACTCAAAATCGGAAACTTGTTTTTCTGAAGTTTCTGACGATTCTACTGCACATTTACATCCGAAGACATCCACACATGTTTAAAACGGAGTAAGGAATGCAAACTACAGAAACCAGAACCAACCAGATCCTTCGCCTTAAGCACGTACTTCAGTTATGTGGCATAGGTCGATCGACTGTCTATGAAAAACTTAACCCTAAATCTAAGCGTTATGACGCTTCATTTCCACGACCAATAAAATTGAGCGTATCTGCTGTTGGTTGGTTTGAACAGGACATCATTGATTGGCTGAATTCTAAAAAAAACTGATGTCGTGAGCGTGACAACTTTACATGCTCAATTTTGCCTTAACCCTCTGGTCTCACAGCAACCATATGGTTTTGATACCGCGTGTTTGCCGTGTGACCAGCGCTTAAATCTTGTGGTACTTATATGATTATTATAGTAAATAATAATCTTAAATATATGAATTTAATAGGTTTAATGTATTTACCTAGGTTTGAGTGCTTTCTACAATTTATGAGCCCATTATCATGAATCAACTACTTTATACTATGAGTAATGAAACTGTTAATGCTGATTCAGCAGATGTTGCAGGGCAATTAGAATCCCTTGCTGATGAGCAAGGATTCTCATTGATTCACCCTATATATAATGAATACTTGAACGTAGCAGATGATCAGCACTCAGGTTCATTAACTTTAGATTACCTAACGTATTTTAATGATGAACTGGATCATTACGAAATAGAGTCGAATCCTGAAGCAGAGAAAGTTTTTGCTCGCATAAGCTTAGTAGAGCTAATTTTAAAGAATGCTTATATGCAGGCATATCAGAAGAAAATTAGTCCATTTTGTTCGAAAAAAACAAAATATGTGGCAATCGATAAAGTATTCATTGAATCAGTCAAACGGGTTTTATTACAAGGTTGTGATCCACTGAAGCAATATGATTGTGAACACAGTAGAATCGTGGTCGAAGCATTTAATGATGTTTTCGGAGCTTGCATAGAATTTGACTTTAATGTGAGCTTTAAGTTCCCTAATGATCTTGTAAAAATTGAATGTCAGAAAGGTGATGTAAAGACTTTGATTTTTGCTGACCAGGTTAATCAGTTTGTTGAACGTCTATCTGAATTGACACAAGAACAAGAGTTTAAATATCAGCAGAAGAAACGAAAGGATCGTTCTCGCTATCAGCAAAAAGTTGCTATGGCTTGCGTAGATGCAATACTCGCAAAACATTCAAGAATAGTAATTACAAGATTAGATTTTCGCTATGGAAAAAATCAAGACCCAAGTCTTTCCCAGGTTAAAGAGGATTTACGCGTCTTTTTGCGTTATTTGAAGCGTACACAAAATTTAAAGGTTTTGGGATACATTTGGAAATTAGAGTTTGCTGAGAAAACTGGTTATCACTACCACTGTTTTTTCTTTCTAGATGGTCGATTTCATGCTCAAGATATTAAGCTGGCTCAGCAGATAGGTGAGATCTGGATAAAAGTAATTGGCCAAGAAGGGGTTTATCATAACTGTAATCTTGATGCGCATAGAGGCAAGTATCGTGAAGTAGCTATAGGAACGCTAAAACGTGATGATCATTTAAAATATCAGCATTTGATCATGGCTATCCGATACATAACTAAAAGAGATCAGTTTATTTTACATAAGCGTGTGATCATTGACGAGGACGGTGAAAGAAAGCGTCTAGGTAAATCCAATTATTTTATTCGTGTATTTGGTACGAGCATTGACAAGAATCTAGCTAAGAATATGGGGCGTCCTAAGACTCAATTGACGCAAGAGGGAGCTTAAAATATGACATATTCCATGCTTCAAGCGATCACACCGTCAAATGGGCAAATAAAATCATCGTTACCATTTTTTTTAGATCAATCAAACAATTTGGTATTTATCTCTAGTGTAGAAAAGTTAGCTCAAGTTGAAAAAGCTAAGTTGCTTGCAGTGGATAAAAGAGCGCCAGGTCAATATTCAAGGGATTATTATATCTTGTTACAGCAATTGTATTGGTTGAGAAATCATCAGTTTTGTATTGAAGAGTTTAAATTAAACCCTTATTGGCGTGTGGCTTTAACTGAATTGAGTTTTCATAGGTATGCTGATTTTGGCTATTTGTGCAGTAATGGGGTGATCTTCCATGAAAAGCTTCAGCAGAGCCTACTCAAAGAATACACAGCTTTAAAATATGATGATTTTATCAAGCCAATATTGGAAAGCGTGAAACAACAAAAAGCAGTATTTAAAAGGTATTTAGATAAGCATAAACAAATAAACTGTATATTCATGGACTTACATTTTGTCTTGGATAATCCAGTAAAGATGTTTAGAGAGGAACAACTGTTGAAGGTGGCACGGAAATGGCTTGGACGTTTGCATCAATCTTCATATTTCGATGCCAGATTAACAGATATTCATTGGCGGATTGTAAAATCATTAAAGGGATACTATTCAGTTCAGGCCCTGATTTACGTTATAGGTGAGAAAAAAGAATATGCAGATCTCATCACAACGGAATGGGGGAATGTTTGCTTAGCAAATGGGTATAGCAATTCAGGTCTTAATTATGTGTTAGAGAGGCACTGTTATTACGCCCATACTGATATGTGTAGTTTTTGGAGAAAAATGATTGAAGACATTCATGTACCGTTAAAAATTTATCGATTTGAAAGTGAGGACATTTCTTTCAAATGGAAAAAATATACAGGTAATATCTGAGTTAATTAGTCTAGATGCATAAGCATCTGGGCTAATGTTAGATTGAATATTGTTGTATTACTTAGAGGCGAAACCAAAATAAAAATAAATACATAGTATCTAAATGAGAATCATGAAGCTCATATAAAGCGATCATGCCTGCTTATATTTTTACTTCTAGCCTGCTTTTTACAGCAGGCTTTTTATTTCAAGGAGCAGTTACATGCCTTTGTTGCAATGCCCTTACTGTGAATCTACCGATATCTGTGTGATTGAATCACCACGACAGTTGCCTAGTAGTCAAACCTTAACTACCCCAATAGCACCATCAATGATGTCTCCACCAACTTTGATTGCATTAGGAGTGAGTGTGTCGAAGAGCCTGAATATTCCACCGATTGCTGGAGCATTGGTAGGTGTCGTGGTTAGTGGAATCTGGATGTTACTAGTGGATGATGAACAGAAAGCTCAAACCAAACAGCACATCATTTATCAACAGGAATGCTATTGCAAAGACTGTGATCGTAGCTTTAGCCCGAATATGTGTAATTGAGCAATAAAAAATCTATTACCCCAATACATTGATATTTTAAAGGAACTAGAAACATGGCACATTTAATTGATCAAATAGCCTATGTTGGTGAAACACCATGGCATGGTTTAGGGAATCAGCTGAGTCCTAATCAGCCACTGGAAGTTTGGGCGAAACAAGCAGGGATGGATTGGCGTATCGAATCATCTGATGTCAGTTATATGGCTCAGAATGAACGTGGTCAGAGCATCATCATGCCGTTTGAAGAACAGCGGGTCTTGTATCGTTCAGATACCCATGCTCCGTTATCGGTAGTCAGCCAACGCTATCAGGAAGTTCAGCCAATGGAGATTCTTGAGTTCTACCGTGATCTGACGGAGCAATCTGGTTTTGAACTGGAAACAGCAGGCGTGCTCAAAGGGGGTAAGAAGTTCTGGGCCTTGGCCCGTACAGGACAATCTTCTGCTTTGAAAGGTAAGGACGTCAGTAATGGCTATATTCTTTTAGCATCCGCTTGTGATGGGACATTGGCAACAACAGCCCAGTTCACCAGTATTCGTGTCGTTTGCAACAACACATTGGCAATCGCCTTGAAGGGTGTAACTGCAAGTGCGGGTGTAGTAAAGGTTCCACACAGTACCAAGTTCGATGCTGGCAAGGTCAAACAGCAATTGGGTATTTCAGTTCGTGCATGGGATGAGCACATGTATGAAATGAAACAGCTCACTCAGCGTAAGGTGAGTCAGCAGGAGGCTAAGGCTTACTTTGATGCTGTATTCAACAATACGACCATGTCTGTAGCAGATCCTGAAGAAAGCATCATTCATTTCTATCGTCAGGTCGCAAATAATGCTCAGGCGCAAAGCAAAGCAGAACCCAATGGTCGTGCTATGAGCAAAGCTTTGGACATGTTTAATGGTCAAGGTCGTGGCGCTGATCTTTCATCTGCTAAAGATACAGCTTATGGACTGCTCTGTTCGATCACAGAATTTGTAGATCATGAGCGTCGTGCCAGGAGTACAGATTACCGATTGGATTCAGCATGGTTTGGTGCTGGAGCAGTACTTAAACAAAGAGGACTTGAGCAGGCACTAGCTTTGATTGCCTGAATACCAAGCCTATCCATGACAATATTTGCTAGTTCATAGCACCCACGTTATCACCCCACACAACAAGCATATATAGCCATTCCCGACCTCGTGTCGGGGATGGCATTTTTATGCACTTTTTTCCAAGACCAACTATTTATAAGGATAAATCCATGAATCAAATTGCCCCCATAACACCTCAGCCTGCACATGTGGGTCCAAACAATATCGTGAATCCATCAACTACAACGAAGCGAGCTACAGCAGCAAAACGTTTGGTGAATACCAAGGATATGGCTTATCAGGATTGGCTTGAAGTCCGTAAGCAGGGCATAGGTAGCAGTGATGCAGCCACTGCTTGTGGGCTGAACCCCTACATGTCCATGCTGGAACTATGGATGATTAAGACCGGCCGGCAAACTCAGCAGATAGAAGACGAAAGTTCAGGTGTTGCACCGCTGTATTGGGGCAAGCAGTTGGAACCTTTAGTTGCTGAGTTCTACAGCATGCATACCAATAACAAGGTAAGGCGTGTAAATGCAGTACTTCAGCATCCTGATCCAGACAAGTATTTCATGCTGGCAAATCTGGACTACTCAGTCGTGGGAAACGATGAAGTTCAAATCCTGGAATGTAAAACCGCAGGGGAGCATGGGGCCAAGTTATGGCGTGATGGTGTGCCGCTGTATGTATTGTGTCAGGTTCAGCATCAACTGGCGGTCACAGGAAAACAGGCAGCACATGTTTGTGTATTGCTGTGCGGACATGAAACTAAGATTTTCAAAGTCACACGTTCTGAATCTGTAATTGAACACATCATCAATGCAGAGCGATATTTCTGGGAGTGTGTAGAAAAGGGTATACCTCCATCAGTTGATGCGAGTGAGTCTGCGGCTAAAGCTATACAGCAGCTATATCCAGCACATGAGCCTCTGACTGTTGAAGACCTTTCGAATAATGAGAATGCCAATCTGATGTTCGACAAGCTCATTAAACTGAAAGAGGAAATTCAGCATAAGCAGGAACACTTTGACCAGCTTAAACACCAGATTCAGATGATGATGAAAGATAAAGAGCGTGCTGTATTTGCACATGGTTCAGTCGTTTGGAAGAAAGCTAAGGATAGTGTTGGTTTAAATATCAAAGCCTTGTTAGAGCATCAGCCGGACTTGATTCAACACTATCCTTTACCAAAGACTGGTAGTCGGAGATTTACCATATATACCGATTAGCTGTCTTTACTGTTCGATTCATTTTTAAAAGCCCTTTGTTTTCAAGATGAAGGGTTTTTTTACATATATGCCATAAGGAAAATAAACATGATTAAAGGTTTAGCAATCACACCACCTGTATTGGGACGTATCAGTATTGGGCGGGTTATTGAAAAGAATGGGAAGCGTCTGCCTGAAAAGGATGACCAGTTCACCATTACTTCACAAATCCAGAATAAGGATGGATGGGTGAAACATCCTTTGGATGAACAACTTAGGGCAAAAGCACCAAATCAAAAGCTACGCTCGATTCCAGTCAGAATGATCTTCAATGATCCTGATTTGAACTTACGGGCAGAGTACACTATGTTTGATCGGCAAACAGGTCGTCCTATCTGTGTCGGGGATGGAGAAACCTGTCAACGTTTAACTAATCAGGGTATAGAACAGCATGTCTGCCCTTCACCAGACTTATGTCCTTTGGCTCAGGGGGGACACTGTAAACCGTATGGTCGTTTGCATGTGAATCTAGATGAGTCGGATGAATTTGGCACCTTCATTTTTAGAACGACTGGCTTTAACAGTATAAGGACTTTGGCAGCTCGATTAAGTTATTACCATGCTGCATCTAATGGTTTGCTGTCATGTTTACCATTGCAACTAACCCTACGGGGTAAGAGTACGACTCAAAGTTATCGTCAACCTGTGTATTACGTAGATTTAACTTTAAGAGATGGTATTCAGTTGCAGTCGGCAATACAGATGGCTCAGGAAATTGATCAACAGAGTAAAGTCATAGGTTTCAAACAGGAAGCTTTGGATCAGAAGGCGAGACAAGGTTTTGCTAATGGTTTGTTTGATATGGATATTGAGGAAGGGTTGGAGATGGTTGATGAGTTCTATCAGGGAGAGGGTTTAAACCAGCGTGCCGTAGAGCAGAATGCGTTCGATATTCAGCAGAGATTGAAAGGGTCAGTGACAGCGTTGAACTGAATTGTACAAGCTAAAAAACCTATAAGATTGCTTTATCTAACGAGGAGGTATACGTCTTATTAAGATGAAATTTTGTAGAGGTCGAAGGTAAATTATTTAATTTACCTTCAGGAAAGTATTTAGAAATGTAGTCTTAGGTTTCTATATTCTTGTTCTAAATACTTATCTACTGCTTCTATATCTAGTTTACCTTCATTAAATACAGCATGTACTTCTTTTAAAGCCAGCATTGAGAATTTAGTCCATCCAATAAGATTAGTTCTTAATAAGAATTGGATTGGTTCACCAGCTGATTTAAGAGCGGCATCCATTCCATCTATAATGCATAACGTACCATGTGAAACTAATAACATACGTCTGAGTTCCGGTACATTCGCATTCGGAATACAGTCAAACCATGATTTTTGATGATAAATTTTTTGTTTAAATGACCACATGAATCTGGTCAATAATTCAGTAATTAAGACAGGAATTGCCATAGTCATCCCATGGCGGAAATCGTAGCCTGCTTCAAAAACTCTTACAGCTAGAGTTGCGAAACTTTGTCTATGTTGTCCAAAACTGCCAAAATCTGCAAATTGCAGTAATGAATAAAAAGGAATAGGAATGCCTGAACCACGGGTAGATGCACCAGAAGATCCAGCAACATCCGAAAATAGATGGCCTAACCAGTTTATGAATCCACAATAAATTTTACTGATTAAATTTGTACCTTGAAGCTCAAAAGTATCTGTATTGACTCTGATTAATTTGGAAGATTCACCAATTTTTGTACCTTTCTCATTAAAGACATCAAAAATTCCAACAAAAGTAGCTGTATTCTGGAACTGATCTAATAGTGAAAAAAATAAACCACTGAGATCAGGGGAATGTGCTAAGTTTTTAATGTGATGATTTCTGGTGCTCATTTTGAAAAAATTTTCAACATCAGCCCCATACCGTTGATCGTAATTGACTTTAAATTTTCGCTCTAAAAACCCTATTGCACTATCTGTAGGATCTTTTCCTTCATTTGCACCTTTCCAGCCATTCATCTTTGCAAATAATCGCACAGCCTGATTTGTAGCTTCATCTGTTAAATTTCCCAAAGGACTTTGACCTGGAATACCAACAAATAAAACATCTATCAGTCCCCCAATTAATCCACAAGTGCCAGCGATCATGTAATCATATTGATCACATTGAGCATTTTTAAGAGAAAATTCTTCTTTGATCCTTTTTTGTAATGCAATTTTTTGTGATGTTGACATTAAGTCGTTAAAAGGATCATCTGAGATAATGATATTAGATTGCTCTTGAAATGACCTCAGTGCTTTTTGATATTCCTCCCATGTTAAATCATTGGAAAAATCAAATGTTTCTAGCATGCTTATAGGGGAATATTGAGAAGGTGAAGAGTCAGATTTCTCCTCATATAAATAATTATCGTCTTCTATAATAAAGAAATCTTCTTCATTTGTGCTCAGGGCTATTTCTAAAAAATCATTGTCTAGAGTCTCTAACAAATTTTCAGATTGTGAAATTAATTGATTAGTTTCCGAGAGCATTTGAGCTAACTCAATATTTATTTGATTAGTCACCCTATCTATCTGCTCAAGCTTAGCTTGAGCAGCAGATAGTTGGTGATCTTGCATGACCAGGCTATATGCTTGTTCATCTAAAAGATCTTTTTTACTCATGAAAATAAACCAGATAATGCCTGTTTAGTTTTACTAGCAATAACATCGCTAATGTTAAAGTAACCTATAACTTCAAATGCATCAGCAAGTTGAGCAAACTCTGCTTTTCTTGAAGGATTAATGACCCATTTTGTAATAACTTGTGTATCTGAGTTATTTACGTCCCGTGTTTCTTTTTCAATATAAAAACTAAGAATGAAGTCATGAAATTGCTTCTTAGTTGGTTCCGAAGTCAATGCCTCTAATTTCGATAAATCTAGAACTTTTGGACATTTTAGTTTATTAGATTCGCCTTTAGTATCGTGTACTTTGATATTTAAAATCTCTGCAGCACCGGAGATTCCTTTGAGCATCGCAATTTGTTGTAATAACTCACGATTCAAGTTTTTCAGAGCATTTTGATTGTCAGTTAATTTAGTGATTTGACTTATCGTAGTATTTAGTTTGCTTGTAACGTAATTGATATCATTCACAATCGTTGAAATCGTATCTTGTGTTTGTTTAATCACTTCATTTAACATTAATTCTTTGCGTTTATAATTGCTGACTTCATCTGTTCCAGTTATTTTTTTAATTCCTGCATATGCACCAACACCGATTAGAATAGCAACCCCTATACCTGTAGCCATACTTGATAAGCCTAAAATTCCCCCCATTCCTAACATCGCCAAACCTGATGTCATACCTGCAGCAGACATACCGATCACTGAACCAGATAAATAAATTGCTGCAAGTGGGGTTCCAACTGCAGCAGCCTTGGCTGATAGCTCTTTAAATGCTGCGGTCATTTTATCGTCTGTAAAATCTTCTTCTAAGAGCTTATAGTCTGTTTCTAAAGCTAAGACAATAATATTTAGATCGCTGTCTTTAATGTTTAGTAAGTTTCTGTTTTTTTGTAAAAATTCGAATTTTTCCAGATCTCGGCTTTGGGTGGCAAAGTGAATATTAATTAAATCTTTTGCCAGAGAAATATGAACGGTATTAGATTGCCCATCTATAATATTTTTATTTAACTCATCAAACAAAATACTTGTCTCCTGCAATTCATCAGGAGCAAACATATATGAGCGAATTTCAAACCTAGTTTCTTGTTTAAGGCCTAGACGATTCATTAGAAGAAATATTTCAGCCATTTCTTTTTTATCAATAATCTGATCATTTTCGTATGTCATATTAATGATAATTTTAAGATAAGCTAACTTGAGTTTTTCATCCATTTCTTCAAGAGGAACAACTTGTCTTTGTTCTGTGTATTCTTCGAATTCTTGAGAGACATATTTAAGAACTTTCTCCAATTCCACTAAATTGCAGTATGAAGAAATATATTGCAGCTTAATTTTTTCATTTTTTGTGACGATAGTGACTGATTCAGCTTTTGATTTTACAAATTCTACTCTTACATCAGTAATGTCTTCATATTTGATATGATGAGGATCTAAATATCCTGGTTTAAAAATGACTTTTTCTCCAGTAAACATTAATCCATCTGCACCACTTCCTAATAATGTTGTGTCCAATAAGGCAATAATATTCTCAGGATTCCCATCATACTTGAATGACTTAATAGCTTTATTTAATTTTTTTTCTGGAATATTTGGAGCAATATAAATATCTTTTTCACTAAGTTTCGGAAGTTCTTCACGTAGATAAATATTAATATTAGACATGTCAATCTCTTATTTGTTGGTAAATGAATTTGATTTGTAAAAGATATGTGAACATAATCTCTCAATCTTTTAAATAAAACAATAGTTTAATAAATGCCTTTATAAGAGATGGGGAATGCTATGGTGGTGCAGAAAAAAGTTTTAGCTAGAAAAAATAAAATTGGAATTCTAAATTTTTGTATACAACTGCTAGAAATCTAATTTTAAACATCATTGTAAAATTCTATGTTAGTGTGATTGATAGAATGAACTTCTACCATGAGCCTCTAGTGGATTGTTCTCGTGTTTGCCGTTAGCTGATATTTGGAAACAAGAGTGCACAACGCAGAGTGATCGGCGAATAGAGTGTATTAGGTGGACTTGAAGTCAAAGGTGGGAAATCTATCAAATAAGCAAAAAATTCAAATAATGGAATCATTGGCTTCATTAGGATGAATGTTAAATAGTATTAGATACTTAAGATGAAGTGGTGAAAACTTCCAAATAAAAGTGACTTCTTTTAGTTAGAAAGTCTAAACATAAATTTTAAATTCACTTAATAATTATTTTTTTTGATAAATATAGGCATGCTTAAATTGCTTATTATTCAATGATTTTTGTTTTTTTTAAAAAAAAATGTATGAAAGTCTTATCTTCAATATTGCATTTTGAGACAAGAATTATTTTTAATAATCTATTAAAGATTAATCTTATAAGATATTTTATCTAAATATGAGTAACTGGAGGGGGTATGAGTGGAGGACAAGCGAAGAATGCAGCTTTATCTACGGCACTAGCTTTTCATTATCAAGTATTGATTGGCCTGGATAAATGTTTTTCACTTGAAGAAAATGAAACTATTTGGTTTGAAACTGATGGAGATATTAGTCTAATTTCTCCTAACTTAGAAAATTCGGTACAAACAGAGGTTAAAGATTATTCTGCTCCCCTAACAGACCATCATGAAAATTTGTGGAAGACCCTAAAGAATTGGCTAGCACCAGAGTTTGATCATACGAAATATAAAGTACTAATGTTACATACTACACAAGCTTTTGGGGCAACAACTTTTTTAAAAGACTGGAATGATAAGAGTGGTGAACAGCGCTTAGATATATTACAAACAATTTTCAGTAAACGTACAGAAGAAGAATTAAACTCTGATAGTCCTTCAGAAATTGTTAAGCTGCAAAAGGCTGTTATGGCAACAAATGAGGTTCTATTACAGCAAGTATTAAATAAAGTAACGTTATATACAGAAGCTAGTAATGCAGAAGAGTTAGAAAAACGTATTCTTTCAAAACCAGTAGGAATTCCTAAAAATAACTTAAAGAGTTATTTACATGGACTTATTGGTTTCGTATATGGACAGGCTACCCAACGAGCATGGTGCATTAAGCACAATGAATTTTATGCCAAATGTGAAGAATTAACAGCTCAATTATGTAAAAAAGGATTTACTTTCCCCGAATTTAAAGGCTATGAAGCATCTCCAATAGAAATCCAAATTCATGAACAGAAACTGTTTGTAAAAAAAATAACTGAAATAGAACATCATGAGATGCTTGCAGAAGCAATTGGTAATTGGATCGAGTTGCAAAACTCACTGCATATGGAATTAGACGAATATCCTCTATATAGAAAGAAAACTATTAATTATCAAGATCAATTGGTTAAGAGATTTAAGGTGGCTTATTCTACTGCTAAGCTTGAAGTTGCGGACCCAATGAAAGGCTCTAAAAAATTATATAATAGTGTAATTTTGGAACCTCCATTACCTATTGATAATAGTATTCCGCCTTTAGAATATAAAAATGGTTTGATACATGATGCTATGGATGATGAGAATAGAAATTTAAAGTGGAAGGTTGAACCATGAGTAGTGTCGTTGAAGCTATATACGAATTGAAATATAACCCGTTTAAGTATGGAGAATATATTGCTTCATTTTATACTTCAGTCGAGGAACAAGAACATAATCTCTTACTATCACAATTGATTATTCCATTATGCAGTCATTCTATATTTGGTAGTAAGCTGCTTAAATCAAATGTCAATAGTACGATTTGGTCGATTTTCGGAGATCAAAAGCAGCTATATGATTTACAAGAAAGAATAGATGAATTTCAAGGATTAACTCAGCAAAGTATCCAGTACTGTATAGATAATGATTGGCTATCGGTTAATGTACAAAATTTAATACTACGGTCCTGTGTTGATACAAGACCTCCCTATAATATTCAAAGAGTTGCGTGGAAATTAGGACGCTTATTTAAAAAGCATTCTGTAGTAGAGATATATTCTTTTTTAGGGGTGAAGCCTCGTTGAAAACTTTAATTCATGAAATTGGTGTAATTGATAAACAAGGTGTTAAACATCCTGTAAGTTTTAAAAAGGGATTAAATGTAGTTACTGGTAAATCCTCTACAGGAAAAAGTGCGCTTATTGAAATTTTTGACTATTGCTTTGGAAGTGAGGAAAATACGATCCCTAAGGGGGTGATTACAACTCATGCTGCTATTTACTATGTCGGTCTTTCGATTAACGAAAAAGATATAATTCTTGCCCGTGATCCTCAAATCAGTACAAAGGCATTTCTTCGTAGAATAGAGTCTTTTAACTCAGAAATAATTACTAGTGATTATTTTAATCACAGTTACTTCCGACCTTTAAGTGATTTTAAGAAACATCTACGTAGTTTTTTTCTAGATATTGATGACGTAGATGAATCTCTAGCTGCTAGAGAAAATCGTAGATTTAAAGCTAAAGCTGCTACACCAAGTATTCGTAGTCTTACTTCTTTCATACTTCAACATCAAAATCTCGTTGCAAATAAACATGCGATCTTCTATCGGTTTGATGAAAAAGAAAAACGAGATCAAGTTATTGATCATATCAAAATATTTCTAGGATTAGTTGATCAGAAATATTTTCATTTATCACAAGAGCGTGAGCGTCTTAATAATGAAATAAATCAATTAAAACGTCAGTATGAGGCAAATAAGCAAGCAGCAGAATCGTATAAAGATAGAGTAGGTCCAGTGTTGACTCAGCTGTATGCCATGATGGGATTTAATGACGCTCCTTTATCTTTGCAAAAAATTCTACGTAATCCTCAAAATGCTAAAGATGAGCTTGATCTAATCATAGTGCCTGAAAAAATTAAATATGATTCCAATGCAATTACCCAACGATATGACCAGCTGACTTTGAAAAGAACAGAAAAATTAGTTGAACTGAGAAAGTTACAACGGCAGATTTCGTCAATTAAAAAGCATATTCATGAAGAGGAACGTTTTGTTGATAATATAAGTAAATATAGTTCACCCAAAGATGTATGTATTTCTACTTCAGTTTGTCCATTCTGTCATACGGTACATGAAACTTTGAATGAAAGTGCTGAAAATTTAAAACAAGCAATTATTAAAGTATCAGGAAATCTTGAGCTAGCTCGGCCAATGAAAGCGAAATTTGAGTCTTCATTGATTGAAGTAAAAAGAAGTTTAGAAAAACATGAGAAAGAATTGGAAGAACTAAATCAGCAAATCAATGAAATTGAATTAATGGAAAAAAGGTTAAAGAAGCAAAAGAGTCTTTATGAAAATATTTTAATACAAAAGGCAAAATTATTTATTTTGCTTGATACCTTGAATTTAGCTAATGATATTAAATTGGAAGAAAAGATAAAGGAACTAAATAAAAGGTTTATGGAGATCAATAATTCTTTAAAAAATTATAATGTTTCAAAAGGTTTAAATGATGCAGCCGATAAAGTAAATAAATATATGGCTGAAATAGGCAGTAACTTTGAATTTGAAGAGAGTTATAAACCAATTAATTTACATTTTTCATTGGCTTTGTTGCACAAAGA
>NZ_JPQO01000208.1 GCF_000773685.1 Acinetobacter sp. HR7
AAGATGTGTAGATACCTATGTTTTAAGAGGGAGGTCATTATAAAAACAACCCTCATGATGCTGCTCATCTCCCATAGGAAAGAGAGAAAAACTCCTCCCTTTATTAAAGAGAGTCGGGAGGGATTTAAATTTATCTCTTATCAAGAATCCCCCTTTGTAAAAGAGGGACTTTCAAAAACTTTTATACCCTCTCTCTAACTCTCTCCCAGAGGGAGAGAGAACTTTTTAATTTATAATCCCGGCACCACCACATGCACCACCGTCCCATACACCCCAATCAATATCGCACTGGCAAGCGTTCCTGATGCGATATATTTTGCAGAATAACCCGTCCCCTGATAATGGGTTTCCAAGGCCACAATATTAGCTGCGGGTGGAAGCAGGAAATACATCATCATTACTGCATACGTCAGGACTTGATGCGGAATTGGTAACAAGAAATAAGCTCCAGCTGCTAAACCAAGAGCAATAACAAAACGACCGCTGATCAATATTAAGCTGCGTTTTAAATCACTGAGCTGAATCCGAACTTTACTCAACCACATCCCCAAAATGCACATGCCAGCGAAAGTCACCAGAAACTTATTCGCAGCATAACCCCATTGAATCATCGGATGCGATTCATAAGCAGTGAAATCCCAAAATGACAAAATCGCTGCAACAGTGAGCGCAATCACCGGTGGAGATTTCAGCATATTTTTAATAATAAATTTGGGATCCTGCTTATCAGGACTGACAGCCACTACGGCGCTCACATTTCCAAATAAAGAACTACCGATATAGAGAGCCACTATGATATTTAAAGCTTCAGGACCAAATACAGCTAAGGCAAAAGGAAAACCGAGCCAGACTCCATTGAGATAACTAAAACATAATGCCCGCAATTTATCTTTGGAAAAAAGATAGAACAGTCCAAACAGGAAGATCGAACTAAAAATACTAAAGCCAATTAGCCACAGACTGCCCTGCTTATAGAACACCATGTTGTAAATCACAATCAGGGGAATCAGCAGGCGGGCTAACAAAGCCGCCATGAATGGACGAACTGGCTTTAAATTTTGGACGCCCCAGAATCCAATCAAAAATGAAATTAATGGTAGGAGCAGTGCCATAGGGAAAATAGATTCAATGGTAATCGATAGGCTTCATCCTAGCATACCTGCCTATGCTACGAACTTGATGTTTAAACTGATCTTTTTATAAATCTCATCACCAATACTGCTTATGCAGTGATTGGAATAACTTTTTTGACAATCTGTCCTACTGTTCCCCCCTGCTGGGATTTTTCTAGCCACTGCCATTCATCGGTTTTCATTCTCAGAAAATTGGAACAGCGTGTGCCATAGACCGGACTTTGAATAAAGGTCGAAGACAGTAACTGTTCCATTTCCGGCGCAATCCCGGTCTTAGGTAAGAGCTCTGGAATAATCTTTCGTTCATCCTCCAGAATATCCCAGACAGCGTAATATAGATCGGATTCAGGTGTATCTGGATGCTGCAGCATCGGCAAGAATTCTTGGGTAAAGCGCTTGCGCAGATGCCGGGTCTTTTCCCAGTGTTCCGTCAGCAAGCCATTGGAAACTACATACACACCATGTGCCAGCACCTGCGGTGCCTCGCCCCGGTTACTCATATACACCGCCTGCTCACGATCACCCACAAACAGGTTAAAGCCGGCATAGTCACACTGTTTCTTTTCCAGTTCCCGGGCAAAACGGATCGGTGTTAGATCCGATTCCAGAAAATTCTGAATGATATGCCCACGTGAAGTCGGATAATTATTCTTGTCATTGCCATCACGGAAATTGGTAATCACTGCCCATCTTCCTGATGGAGTGATACCCATCCAGGTACCGCCAGACTGCAAATCTTGTCCTGCAATAATTGGACTATTCTCCCATTCATGTAAGGCTGCTGTGGGACGCTGATAGAATTCGTCCCGATTGGAAATCAGACATAAAGGCGTGTTATCCAATACACGCCAGGCCAAGGCGACAATACACATATTTGCTGCTCTAGATCTTTACACATTGAATGTACAACATTTTTCCGGAGTTTAGGCTAAAATCAGGACAAAACAGAATGACAAAGGAAGATGCATGCTCACCTATCCCAATATTGATCCCGTAGCGATTTCGCTCGGGCCTTTGCAGGTCCACTGGTATGGACTAATGTATCTGATGGCATTTTTATTTGCTTGGGGACTCGCCACTTATCGTTCCAAACAGCGTGGCTGGACACCGGATATGGTCTCAGATCTGATTTTCTATGGTGCTCTTGGGGTGATTCTGGGTGGTCGTGTTGGCTACGTACTGTTCTATGGTTTTTCCCAGTTTCTGGCCGATCCGATCTGGCTCTTTAAAATCTGGACTGGTGGTATGAGCTTCCACGGCGGTTTCCTCGGTGTGATCCTGGCAATGCTGCTTTGGTGCAAGAAATACAAGATGACCTGGTTCCAAACCTTGGACTTTATCGCGCCATGTGTACCCACCGGTCTGATGTTCGGCCGTATTGGTAACTTTATCGGCGGCGAGTTGTATGGCCGTCAGGTGACTGATCCAAATTTTGCTTTCGGCATGATTTTCCCAACCGATCCGCTGCAACTGGTACGTCACCCATCCCAACTGTATCAGGCACTGTGTGAAGGTCTGATCCTGTTTATCGTGCTATGGTGGTTCAGTTCCAAGCCACGCCCGCGTATGGCCGTGTCTGCCTTGTTCCTGATCGGCTATGGTTTGGCACGTTTCGTGGTGGAATTTTTCCGTGAACCGGACAATGGTCAACTATTTATTGCCTGGATGAGTAAGGGCCAATTCCTCAGCCTGCCAATGATCCTGATTGGTATCTGGATGATGTGGTATGCCTACCAGAAGAAAATTTACGACTGGGGTCCACAGAAAAACAGCTAAATCAGCTGAACATATTGCGAGGCATCTGCCTCGCTTTTTTATCTCTGAAATATGCTAAAGTGCAGCTTATCTCTTTATCACTATTCCCGGTTGCCATGCTTGAATACTGGTTCAATCCGCAAATTTCTATTCTGAAAAAACTTCTGATTTTTATCGTGATTGCAGCAGTCACCGCAGGTCTGTACTGGATGGAACCTTTGCCGCTGGATTCAATTCTAATGTTTGCTGGCACCGGCATTATTTTCCTGATCTGCCGCTACTGCAAAATTCATTTTGTGAAAAATCCTACTGGGCTGTCTTATCGACTGCTCACCTGGATTCCAATTGCCCTGCTGCTGGCGCTGATTTTCATGAATATGAAAGATGGCGAGATTCTAGTGACCGGCGCACAAGGCATCGGCTTTATGGCACTGTCGATCTGCCTGTTTTCTCCACTCTCCCTGATGCACAAGAATTCGCATGCTTGATTTCTGGTATTCGGCACGCTGCACACGACAGATCAAATTGATGATCTGCATTACCACCTGTGCAGTGATTTACTATGCCTCGACCTTTGCCAAGCTGGATAGGATTTATATAGGGATCAGTCTGGCAATCGGCATGCTCAGTCATGTGCTGCATACGGTCGCATTAAAACTTCCAAAGCAGAATTCTTATAAGGAAGGCTTCACCCGACTGAATCTGTTTATTCCACTGATTGCCCTGATCACCCTGATTGGCGTGCTGCCGCAGCAGCACAAAATTGCCTTAGGGGTTCAATGTGTGGGCTTTAGTATGCTTGGACTGTTTATTGTGTCCATTTATGCAAACCGTGCGAAACGCTTCGAGGACTAAAACCTTTCGCAGAGTTCGATTGACGTACCGCTTATAGATAAGAATCCAGACGGTAGTAAGTGTATTTCACATTCGGGCTACGATAGACTGCGTAGCCGGTCTGTCTGAAGTCAGACACCCAAGCTGTACCTGAGTAGGCTGCAATGTGCCCATACTTGTGCTCTGAAGTCCGGTCGATGATATAGATATCACCTTTTTTCGGACGGTCAAATGACAGGTTAATTTTACGATAACCTAACTGTTGCAGTGTCGTACCCCAGTCCGCTGCTGCGACAGGGTGATTAACGATTTTCGCGCCTGAAGATTGCAGGCCAATCCGGATACTGCGTGCGCACATCTTGGTACTAGTATTACGGGTAATACCTTGCAGATAGCTAGTAAATTTTTCGATATCAATACGCTGACCTTTAGAACCAAAGTTCTTGTAAGATTCAGATTGATTTTTACGGGCTGAAGCAGATGTGTTGCGCTGGGACTGACGTTTAGCATTTTGTCCCGATTGAGAACGAATTATGACATTCGCTTGAACAGGAGCATGAACTGCACTCATATTCGCTTGATGATCATAAATCATATTAGACCAGGTACTCCTCGCCGTTTGCAGGCGTTCATATCTTTCAAGAGGCCCAAATACTAGCCCTATTAATGTTATTTTTCACGTTCTAAATGTAAATAAATTTATCAATATTTAACCAGTCAAATTTAAACACTTATTTTTTATGTAATTATTTTACCTCATTTGTTTACAAAAAATTAAATTATTAAGTTTTTGTGAAAAATAAATTAATAGCTATCTCAATTCAGCAAAATAAAATTTATGGATTTAACTCAAATCATCTCTAATTAAAATTTCCTGCACAGGCTCTACCAAATCATATCTATTTGAAAATAAACACAACATTTCACTACAGGATTACAGCATTGCAGTGCGATTGAACTGTTTAGACTGTGGGACACCAATTCATTGACTGACATAAAATGGAGAAAAAGAATGAGTCATGATATTCCGACCGTTTCCAATTTTGATCTCGCCAAATATCTGGGCATCTGGTATGAAATTGCCCGTCTCCCAATGAAACACCAGCCTGAAGATAGTACTGATATTTCAGCAGCTTATAGCTTGAATGAAGATGGTACAGTTCGTGTCCAAAACCGTTGTCTGGATGCTGACGGCAAGCTAGATGAATCGATTGGTGAAGCGACCATTGTTGATGCAGCCAATGGCAAGCTAGAAGTCAGCTTTCTGCCAGAAGGTTTGCGTTGGGTACCATTTACCAAAGGGGATTATTGGGTACTGAAACTGGATGCTGGCTATCAGACTGCTCTAGTGGGTGAACCAAATATGAAATATTTATGGTTATTGCACCGCACTCCAACCATTGATGAAGCGACCAAACGAGAATATCTGGCTTATGCACAATCACTGGGTTATGACCTGTCGGATCTGATTGATACAGTACATACCGGCAAACCAACCGCCTAAAAAGGTCTGTAAAAAAGCACCCTAAATGGGTGTTTTTTATTAGATGAAAAGAGTGTCTGCTGATGCTGAATTATGGTAAAAATGCTATTCTAAGCGATTTTTCAAATTACTGATCCTGCATATCTCCCCAGAATGGAGATAAGACAGGGACATTTTTGCCATTCATTTGAGAGGCAATATTCAACAGATTTTAAGAGAAACCTATGCGCCAATATCTTGACCTTTTACAACATATCCTCGACAACGGCGGTGATAAGGGCGACCGTACTGGTACGGGTACACGTTCAGTATTTGGTCATCAGATGCGCTTTGATCTTTCTAAAGGTTTTCCTTTACTGACCACTAAAAAAGTTCACTTTCGTTCCATCGTGATTGAGTTGTTGTGGTTCCTAAAAGGCGATACCAACGTCAAATATTTACAAGATAATAAAGTTACCATTTGGGATGAATGGGCCACTGCAGAACAGACTGCACGTTTTGGCCGTCCGGAAGGTGAGCTTGGTCCTGTGTATGGTCACCAATGGCGTAATTTTGGCGCAACAAAAAAAGAAGATGGCAGCTACAATCAGGACGGTTTTGACCAGATCAAATGGCTGATCAATGAGATCAAGACCAATCCAAATTCACGCCGCCTGATCGTATCGGGCTGGAACCCAAATGAAGCTGGGCAAGTTGCTCTACCGCCTTGCCATACCCTGTTCCAGTTCTTTGTGCATAACGGCAAACTTTCTTGTCAGCTGTATCAGCGTAGTGCTGACGTATTCCTTGGCGTACCATTTAATATTGCCAGCTATGCCCTGCTGACCCATATGATCGCGCAGGTTTGTAATTTGGACGTTGGTGATTTTGTCTGGACTGGTGGCGATACCCACCTGTATGCCAACCATTTTGAACAGGCGAAACTGCAACTCAGCCGTGAACCAATGGGCCTGTGCCAGCTCAAACTTAATCCTGAAATCAAAGACATTTTCGACTTTAAATTTGAAGATATCGAAATCGTTGGCTATGAATCACATCCCGGCATTAAAGCACCTGTCGCAGTTTAAGTATTCAAATATGTAACGGATCGAGTCATCGCATCCGTTATAACTTCCAAATCCTATTTCATCAAATTCCCTTTTTCTTACACTTCCACTATTCATTAATTTCATTTCTACCTTCTGATCATTTTTGTTCTTTTCTTAAAGCATCTCATTCTTTATTTAAAAAATTGTGCTCTGACTGTTGCCTAAGCCTCAGCATTTCAGATATTTTGGCTATTCCCTTTCCTGTGCTGTAACAGATACAGGAAATCCAGGTGTAGACAAGGATTTAAGCTATGGCATTTCAAGATTTAGAAGTGGTTCACGTGGTGGCTATGGATCAGCAACGCTGTATCGGTAAGGGCAATGACCTACCTTGGCATATTTCTGCCGACCTGAAACATTTCAAGGAAATTACCCAAGGCGGTGTAGTGGTCATGGGCCGTAAAACGTTGGAATCTATGGGCCGTGCCTTGCCTAAACGCGTGAACTGGGTGATCACTCGTGATCCCAACTGGAATTTTGCAGGCACGCGTGTTGCACACAGCATTGAAGAAGCCCTAGCCCAAGCGGTTGCCGATGTCAAAGCCTCTGAAAAACCAGACAGCATTTTTGTCATCGGGGGTGGTGAAATCTTCAAACAGACCATGGATATTGCTGACCGCCTGGAACTAACTCATGTCGAGCTGGATGTTCAAGGTGATGCCTACTATCCTGAAATTCCGGCTGAGTTTAAAAAAGTTTCTTCCGAGTCACACACCGACGACAAAACCGGGATTGTTTTTGAGTTCGCAACGTATAGAAAATAAAAGAATAATTTTAACTTGAAGATTCAATGATGCCTGCACAGGGAAATCCTGCACCCCACTGGTTGTTCTGGTTACTGAATGCGGTATTTACCCTGTTTGTTCTTGGTTCCAGCCTGTGGCTGTGCCTGGCAATCTGGGTGCAGCAGCCTTTGGGAGTGATTGGTAATTATATCCTGATTGCATTATGGTTATTTCTAGCTTGTGGGGCTTTAGGCCTCTACTTTAGCCGTCATCTGATTTCGCGTGGCGCAGATACTATTCTCTATATTTTAGCCTTTCTGTTTAGCCTGCTGTGGTATTTCAGTCTGGACGCACGTCAGGACCGGGAATGGAATCCTGAAGTTTCCCGTATTCTCCGTTATGAACAGCAAGGTGATCTGGTTACTCTACATAATGTGCGCAACTTTAACTGGCGACCGGACGGCAGTTATGTCGAACGCTGGGAAAACCGTAGCTTTGATCTGAATAAAATTACTGGTGTGAATGTCATCACGTCCTACTGGATGGGTCCGCATATCGCACATACCTTAGTGAGCTTTGACTTTGCTGACCAGAAACCGCTGACTTTCTCCATTGAAATTCGTAAAGAAAAAGATGAGGGGTTCTCTGCAATTGGTGGCTTTTTCCGCAAGTATGAACTGAGTTTAGTCGCTGCTGATGAACGAGACATTATTTATACCCGCACTAATACCCGTGGTGAGCAGGTCTATTTCTTTCCAGTGAATATGTCACAGGCCCAAGCTAAGGCCCTGTTTCAGGAATATCTAGCCAAGGCCGATGATCTGGCGCAGCAACCGAAGTGGTACAACACCCTGACCAGTAACTGCACTACGCTAGTGTTTGACATGGTCCAGACAGTTTCACAAAAACCATTGCCAACCGATTACCGCCTGATTGCGTCTGGTTATCTGCCTAATTATATGTATGACTTGCAGGCTTTAGATCAGCACTGGGATTTACGTACCTGGTATGCTAAGGCACATGTCAATCCGCGTGTTAAAGAATTTCTTCAGGTCAGCAGCGAACAATACTCCACTTTAATCCGCAAAGGTTTACCGACGGTACAAGCAAAATAAGAGCACTTTCAGGTAAAGTAATAGATACAAATTGTATTGGTATCCGTTGAATTTTTCTGTTTATATACAGTGATGTATCAAAGAAAAAGAGTAAGTCCAATGTTAAAGAAAGTGGCCGCTATTGCTATGTTAGCTTCAGCACTGGTTTTTACCGGCTGCCAAACTACACCAGACCAGACCTCTTCTCAGGCTATTGAAAACCTGCAGCTACTGCAAAACCGTACCTGGATTGTCACCCACATTGGTAGTACTGAAATCAACACTGCACCAACGGCACGTAATATTCCTAGCCTGCAGTTTGATGCTGCAACTCAGCGTGTAACAGGTGCTGATGGTTGTAACCGCATTATGGGCAGCTATACGGCTGGTAAAGATACCCTGACTTTAAGTCAAATGGCAGGTACCAAAATGGCTTGTATGAATAACGATGGTCTGGATCAAAAATTTAATGAAGCACTTGCGAAAGTGACTCATTACCAAGTATTTGGCAAAACCCTGAAACTGCTGGACAGCTATGGTAATCCGGTGATTCAGCTGACCAGTGCAGTACAGCCTCGCTAAACTATTTAAAAAAAAGCCTGTTTATACAGGCTTTTTTTTATTCAGCATTTAGAGCGTAGAATAGAAATAGATATTTGAAAAAGGACAAGATCATGCAACAAGCACTTTTCGGTGGAGGATGCTTTTGGTGTACCGAAGCGGTATTCCTGCAAATTCGCGGTGTGGAGAAAGTCGTGAGCGGCTATGCTGGTGGACATAACGAGAATCCAACTTATGAACAAGTGTGTGATGGCAATACCAACCATGCCGAAGTGATCCTGATTGATTTTGATGATAGCCAGATCAGCTTCAAGCAATTGCTGGATGTGTTCTTTGCCACTCATGACCCTACAACCCTAAACCGTCAAGGTAATGATGTCGGCACTCAATACCGTTCGGTAATTTATTACTTTAACGAGGAACAACAACAGCAAGCCCAAGGAGCCATTGATGCACTCAAAGCTGAAGGGATCAATGTAGTGACAGAACTCAGCCCTGCCCCAACCTTCTATCCGGCAGAAGACTATCATCAGAATTTCTTTGCCAAGAACCCAACTCAAGGCTACTGTAACTTTGCCATTCCACCAAAACTCAACAAGCTGCGTTCGAAGTTTGTCGATCTGCTGAAATAAAATCTGTCTTGTCCTGAAATAGAT
>NZ_JPQO01000209.1 GCF_000773685.1 Acinetobacter sp. HR7
CTGCTAGTCTAGAGCCTAAAAGATTTATTGTACTTAGATTTTTTTACTAGCTAACTGTAATAATCCATCCTCATCTTAGAAAACCGCTCAAGCTGCTTCAAAAAACCTTCGAAATAGTTTTTTTGCTTTTCTTCAATTCTATAACCCGCATATAAGCTACGGCGCAAACCTTGAGGCGAAACACATTCCAAACGTCGTGACGATACCCATCCTTTCTGTTCATACTCACTTACAACCCAATCTGGTAATGCAGCAATTCCTCGACCACTAGCCACTAGCTGGATCAACATTTGGGTTAAGTCAGTAGTTCGAATTTTCTTAGGCATGATGTTCGCCGGAATAAATAAACATGACATGATATCCAAACGATGCTTATCTACTGGATAAGTGATCAAGGTTTCTTCTGCAAGTTCTTGTACTGTAATCTCTTTGGCACGCACCAACGGATGTGTATTAGATAAAACTAGCCGAGATTCATACTCAAAAATTGGAAAATATTCGATTCCCTTCAGGGCTATTGGATCAGCAGTAATCAGCAGATCAAACTCACCTGTTTGCAAAAGCTCATGTGGATTCGCTTCAAAACCAGAAGCAAAATCTAAATCAACATCGGGATATTGACTACGGTACTGATTCAGAAGTGGCATCAACCAGTCAAAACAACTATGACACTCTGAAGAAAAAATAATGCGTCCTGTTTGTCCATGAACAATACGAGTAATATCGCTTTGTGCTATTTGAACTTGAGGCAAGATTTCATCTGCCAACTTCAATAGGCGTAATCCAACATTTGAAAAACTAACCGGACGAGTCTTACGGTTCACAACTTCCACACCAAACCATTGATCCAACTCACGCAGTTGATGCGATACTGCAGACGGCGTTAAACATAAATCACTTGCTGCCGCGACTAAAGAGCCATGTTCACGTATAGCGCTAAGTGTCTTTAAGTGTCGTAATTCAATCATGAAAGATCCAAACCATTGGGAAAAGCCTTATCTGTCAGAGACAGCATACGGTAATGAAACTTAAAGATGTATAAATCTCAACTTTCATTGATTTGAGTGAATCAAATTCACTCAATATGAATACATATTACTTATGCTTATTAAACTGTTTCGACCTCACCAATCTGATGATAAGCACGGTTAAAATAGACCAGGCTTTCCTCTTGTTGACTTTGTTTGATGGCTAATACACGACATAAGAAAATGCTATGTGTGCCAACATTTTTAATCTCTTCTATCTTGCAATCAAAACTTACCAAAGCATCTTCTAAAATCGGAGCACCTGTTTTGAGTGTGGTCCAACTCCCAAGTTTGAAACGGTCTTCAGAATTGAATTTGCTTGATGCAAATGCATTTGAGAGCTGTTCATGCTGTGTGCTGAGTACATTGACTGATAGCACTTTATTTTCAATAAAATGTGCATGAGAACGAGAGGATTGATTCATACAAACCAGTAATGTTGGTGGTGTATCGGTGACACTACATACCGCAGATGCAGTAAAGCCATGCATCCCTGCTGTACCTTGTGTTGTAATAACATTTACAGCAGTCGTCAATAAAGACATTGCATTTCTAAAGTCAGTTGCTTCAATCATCTCTTTGATCTCAAATGTATATAATTGGCGTGGTGCTTCGAATCAAGCAGAAGCGAATGATGGATGAATCTTTCGCCCCTGCTCTCGTCCCCTTTGGTGTCAAGCACAAAGCTCCTGGCGAACAATGGCAGCTCCTGCACTTAACGCTTCAAGCTTGCCACGTGCCACTTGACGAGACAGCGGTGTCATACCACAGTTGGTTGAAGGATACAGCTTGTCTGCATCGACGAACTGAAGTGCCTTGCGTAAAGTATCGGCCACTTCGTCAGGTGTTTCGATCTGATTAGTTGCGACATCAATGGCACCGACCATCACTTTCTTGCCACGAATCAGTTCAATTAAATCCATCGGTACACGTGAGTTTTGGCACTCTAAGGACACAATATCAATCTTGGATTTTTGCAGTTTAGGGAAAGCTTCTTCGTACTGACGCCATTCTGAACCCAAGGTCTTTTTCCAGTCTGTGTTGGCTTTAATACCATAGCCATAGCAAATGTGAACGGCTGTTTCACATTTCAGACCTTCAAGCGCGCGTTCCAGAGTTGCCACCCCCCAGTCATTCACTTCATCAAAGAACACGTTAAATGCTGGTTCATCGAACTGGATGATGTCTACTCCTGCTGCTTCGAGTTCCAGAGCTTCCTGATTCAGAATCTTGGCAAATTCCCAGGCCAGTTTTTCACGGCTCTTATAGTGACCATCGTACAGTGTATCAATCATCGTCATTGGACCAGGTAATGCCCATTTGATCGGTTGATTGGTTTGGCTACGTAAGAATTTGGCATCCTCAACAAAGACAGGCTGTTTACGAGAAACTTCACCTACAACTGATGGTACGCTGGCATCGTAACGGTTACGGATACGAACGGTTTCACGTTTCTCAAAATCCACACCTTCAAGATGTTCAATAAATGTGGTGACAAAGTGCTGACGGGTTTGTTCACCATCGCTGACAATATCAATGCCTGCTTGACGTTGTTCATGTAAAGATAACTTCAGTGCATCACGTTTCGCCTCTAAAAGTTCTTCACCTTCAAGTTTCCACGCAGACCACAGCTTTTCAGGTTCAGCAAGCCAAGATGGTTTCGGTAAGCTGCCTGCTGTTGAGGTAGGAAGTAAAATTGCCATAACTAATCTTCTTTCTTTAAATTCGCAAATCTGTAAATATCTTGAGTTTTTAAGCAGCTTGGTTTTTCTGGGCTGTTTCTACTTTGAAATTGGCAGCCCATTCATCAAGGATGTGTTTATATGGCTTGATGAAGTTTTCTTCAGTCCATTTGCCTTGTTTCACAGCTAACTGACCACGTTCAACTCGGTCATAGACAACACGCGTCAATGAATAATCGCCATAACTCAAGCTTGGTTGATACACCACACCTGCAGGTGAATTGGTATTGTAGATTTCAGGACGATAGATGCGTTGGAAGCTTTCCATGGTGCTAATGGCACTGATCAATTCAAAATCGGTGTAATCACGTAACAAGTCCCCTGCGCAGTAGAATGCGAGTGGCGCGTTCGCACCTTGAGGCTTAAAGTAACGTACGCTTAAACCCATTTTGGCAAAGTAGGCATCAGTACGAGAGTAATCATCATTAGTGTATTCCACACCGAGTACTGGATGTACATTGGCAGTTTGGTAATACGTTTTGGTTGTCGAAACACTTAAGCAGATCACTGGCTGTTTTTTGAATTCAGCTTTAAACACATCAGAATTCACTAAATGTAAATAAAGCTTGCCGTGCAGGTCGCCAAAGTCTTCTGGCATTTCATTAAACTTACAACCTAGTGCTGGTAGTACCACGCTAAAGTCATAATCACGCACATACGATGAGAAACTGTTACCAATCATGCCTTCAATACGTTCACCCGTTTGATGGTCAATGATGGTACTTTTTAGGGTTTCAATAAATGGAAACGTTTGGCCGTTGCCTTCGATATCAATTTCAGCAGAGATAATATCGATTTCAAGTGAATAGCGATCACCTTTTGGATTATCTACCGTTGCCAAGCTATTAAAACGGTTATTGATCATCGCCAAGGTACGACGCAGGTTTTCTTCACGGCTTTCCCCGCGTGCCAAATTGGCAAAGTTCGTAGTCAAACGTGTGCTGTTTGCTGGCTCATAGTTCTCATCAAAACGAATACGTTTAATTGAACATGCAAATTTGTTACTCATGGAGATTCACAACCTTAAATTTTTAAAATAAAAGCAAAATTTCTGAATGGGCTTATTTAAGCGTGAATTTCTAAATGAGTAAAACGATATAAATTCAGTTAAAGTTGAAGGAAATTCACTTTAAGGTATTCTCCAAACGATTTACTAAATATTTTCCTAAATATCGATCTCTACCTGAAAAAACAGAAACCTCCCCAGTCTGGGGAGGTTTTCATGGAATATTTCCAAATTGATTAGAATGTATATTTCAGAGAAAAACGATAACTACGGTCTTCTGCTGGGTGTATATGCTGATCTACAAACCCTTCACGGCTATCTGAAGCTGCATCGCACTCAGGTGTAGAACGTTCATTGGCTAAACAGGACTCATACAGGTATTCAATGTCATTCACTTTACGGTTGAACAAATTCAGCACATCCAGTTTTGCCTCTAGATTTTTAGAAATCTCGTAGCCAGCTTGTAGATTGACCAAAGTTGATGCACTTGATTTCACACTGTTATCTTCAATCAGCGGTCTTGCACCAAAGTAACGCATTCTTAAGCCAATGCTCCATGGTTGTGCAGGTGTGTAAATAATTCCAGCGGATGCAGTTCTATTAATCGCACCAGGAATGTACCTCCCTTCCTCAGCATGGTCTTTATATCGTGCTTTGGATAAGGCCAAATCAACATCTACCATCCAATTGTCATTTGGCTTATAGAAGTTACTCACCTCAATACCTTGACGACGACTCGGACGGCTCGCTTCAGTTGTACCCGCGTCACCCACAAAGAGTAACTCCGAATCTGAATCCAATTGCCACAATGCAATGGTGGTATTTAAATTTGGCAACCACTGTCCACGAACGCCAAGTTCCGCATTTTTCGTTCTTACCAGTGGATCTACGGCATCTATTTGTTCTAGATAACTTTCATCTCGCGGATCTGGATTGATTTTAATGGTCGTCCCACGTGCATCATTGCTATGAAAACCGTAAGCATAATTCACGTAATATTCGGTATTCGCCCATGGACCAAAAACCAAATTCAGTTTTGGACTGAAAATGTGGTCATCTGTATGACCCGAGTTTACTGCTAAATCTGAATCTACATCGAAATTGAAGTAGTCTGTACGCAGACCTGTAATACTCCTGAACCATGGTGTCCATTGCACCTGATTCTCTGCCCAAACACCGACGTTATATTCTTTCACCTGATCTTCACGGATAGTATTAAAACGTTGGCGACCTTGTGTCTGATAGAGGCCTAATCCATCTATATCATCAAAACGTGTAGATGCGCCTATTCGGATAATCACCAACCGATTATCCCAGTGACTGTGCCAATTATGCTGGACAGCTCCACCAAAGATATAACGATCCTCCGCCTGTTCAAACTGATCGCCACGCTCTGCATCCGTAAGATAATAAGTAAAATTAGAGAACAGATTTAATTTGGAATGAATGCCATATAGATTGAACTCTGTTTGTTGATCGTCATGTGTCACCAGCTTTTCAAAGGCAATGGATGTACGGGTGGTCTCTCCACCATCACTTGGATCGAGCGTACCAAAACGTCCAATTAAGCCCTGTTCAACTGCACGCTGAGCCACCTGATCTGTCGAATTCCAGCTGGAATCGTAATGATTGCCTGTTAAGCTCCAGCCATTCTTTTCATCACCATGTGTGTATTTTAATAAATAGTTTTGTTTTTTTAGATTTTGATCTCTATCCCATGGCCCATCATTGCTTAAACCTTCTACGGCACCAAGCAATGTACCGTCTGCAATTTCTGCAGCTTCAGCAGCAATGATACGTTTGTAATCGTGTGAACCTAATGTCATTTGTACAAATGGACGATCAAGTGTGCTGATGGTTTTGAGTTTGACACTACCTGCCGAAGCAAAATCACCATCAGCAGCCTCATTAGAACCTTTATGATAATGCAGGTTTTCAATAAGTTCAGGGATAACAAAATTTATGTCTGTATATCCCTGCCCATGTGCATGGGTCACCATATTTAATGGCATACCATCAACCGAGGTCGCGAAGTCTGTCCCATGATCGAGGTTAAAGCCACGTAAAAAGTATTGATTAGCTTTACCATCACCACTGTGTTGGGTCACGATTAAACCCGGTACAGTTTCTAGAACTTCAGCAGGTCGAAGCATAGGCCGATTTTTGAGTTGTTCTTTAGTGACCGTTCCTTGGGTAGCTGAATATGCAATACCATTTTGGCTTTCAGAATCGGCATGTGCAAAAATGTGAATGGTTTCAAGTTGGGGATAAAGCGTTCCACCAGCAAAAGCAAAATTAAATAAATTCCCAGTGGCAAAAAGTCCGATGGTTAATGCTTTTAATCTCATCTTAATCCCTATAAGTATAATGCGCCCCTTACAAGCAAAACGTATGCCAAATATCTATTTTTATTAATTTTTAAATTTACCTAACGATATATTTTGGGAATAATCTCGAATTTTCCATTGAAGAACTTATCATTCTCTAATTACTTCTATTTATAATTTAACTAAAACTTGGCAACTAATGCCGAACAAATAGCTTTTTTTTCTGGCTCAGGTAACTGATGCGCTAAAAGACCTTCTATAGTAAAAACAGCTATTTTGACTCTCGTTTCCATTTGATCTGCGGAAACACCTATCTGTTGTAATTCCAAACGGAATAACGCTTCTACCATGGTATGAAATCGCTCATGCCACTCTTTCAACTCGGGTGAAAACTTTAATCTGGCATGTACAGTACTCACTAGACGATTCACCAATTGCAGCTGATCCACCACCCAGATCAGGCGTTCAGAAAGCTCCTTTTCGGATTGCATCATGTATTCATTTGCATGCCTGGTTAATTCCGCATTGAGAATACTCACCAGCAGTTCATCTTTATTTTTGAAATACCAATAAATGGTATTCGGCGCAACTTGAGCTTCCACGGCGATACGGCTCATGGATGTCTCATCATACCCTTCAGTCAGAAACAACAAACGTGCAGCATCAATGATCTCTTGTTGTTTTTGTTCTCGATCTTGTACACGTTTATTACGGGCCATTCAGATTTCTCACTCTTCTAGTAATTAAAGTTCTATCGCATAAAACTATCAAAAACAGCATCGTAAATATTTCTTGAATAGTATTCAAGAATATAGTTAAATTTAGTTATCTTGATTGTCATTCAAGATAACGTAAAAGAATAATAATGCACTATGGATTGATCAAAATAAGTTTAATTTTCTGGTGCATTCTTCAATGAAAATGAGATGGAAGGTAGCCATCGAAAAATCTAAGAGCAGGCAAACATATATGTCAGACCGCAAATATCCTGATACCTCACATATCAAGAAATCTGTCCTTGAATCTACATTTTTAACCGATGGCACCCTTTGCTCGGCAACATTACATGTTCCAAACGAGTGTAAAAATCAGAAACTTCCAGCAGTTCTTATGGTGGGTGGTTGGGGAAGTATTCAAGGTGCATTAACCGACTCTTTTATCAATCACTTTGTTGCCCAAGGTTATGCGGTAATGGAGTTCGACTATCCAGGTTGGGGACGTAGTGCTGGCTTACCACGGCAAGATATCAATCCGTGGAAACGCGTAAAAACTGCTCACCAGGCATTAGCACATCTGAAATCCTTATCCCAAGTAGATGCTGACAACATCATTGTTTGGGGGACTTCATTTGGTGGTGGACACGTAGTGGACTTGGCAGCAAAGCATCCTGAATTAAAAGGCGCGATTATCCAGGTTCCTATGCTTGATGGCATCAAAACTGTTCGCTCTGTTCCCCTCCCACAAATGTTTAAATTCTTAGGGTATGGTCTGGCAGACAGAATTAAACCTGGTGAACGCATTTGTATTCCCACTGTTTCTCAACCAGGTCAATTGGGAGCCATGGATCGTGATCAGGCCTGGAATGCCATGGAACTTGCCAAAGAAAAGTTGAATATAGACTATGACAATCGGGTAACTGCACGGTCCTTATTAACCATGGGATTCTATCGCCCATGGAAACGGTTAAAACAGGTCAAAGTTCCTATGCTGATTATTGGAGCGAAACAAGATACTGTCGCACCTTTTGTTCCTGAAAAAATTGAAAAGGTGAAGAATCCTTTCCTGCAAGTTATCGAAATGGAAGCCGATCATTTTGATCCATACTTCGAGCCTTATTTCTCAAAAAATGTCGGATACCAGTTGAATTTTCTTAAGAATTTAAATGGATGAAACCAAAGAAATCTATTTAATGTAAAGCAACCTGAGTTCGATGAAATC
>NZ_JPQO01000210.1 GCF_000773685.1 Acinetobacter sp. HR7
CAAAAATACCCAAGAAAAAGCTAGTCAATCTCTTAACTGACTGGCATTACTCAATTGAGGGCTTTTTTATATTCAACTCGAATCTCATCTTATTTCTTTTGAAACAGATAAATTTGGAATTGTGCAGCGACTTCAAACTGTTCCTGCTGCTCCAGTGCCAAACGGCGTTCTGGCTTAGCTTTATACGCATACGGCGTCATGGCAATCAGGTTTTCCAGATCGTTTTTTGACAGATTCAGCAGGGCTTCTACCACCTCTTCACTTACCAGATTGAACGCATCTTCTAGCTGGGCCACAAATTTCTGTGGCTCATGGGGCTTCACTTCCTCAAACAGTGCTTCACGCATGGCATATAAATGCTGTGGAGCTGGAGTAACAACCATTAGATAAGATTTTGGTTTCAGTACCCGTAGAATTTCCTGTTTCGGAATCGGACTAAACAGGCTAGTACACAAGTCTATTGAATGGTCCAAAACCGGCAAGGTTGCACCCGTTCCCACCACCCAAGTAATTTCTTTATTCAGCTTAGCCGCAACCTGAATGGCATTTTTGGCAATATCCACCCCGACACACTGCATCACTTCCTGCTGCATGGCATCGGTGTAATAGCCTTCACCGCAGCCAATATCTAGCAGATTTTCAATCCGCAGTTCACGGATCTTTTTCACCACCGCTTGTTGCAACGGCGCATAATGACCAGCACTTAAAAAGGTACGGCGCGCCTGTACCGATTCTGGCGTATCTCCCGGATTTTTACTGTGTTTATGCTGAACCACATGCAGATTCACATAGCCCTGCTTAGCCACATCATAGCTATGCTGGTTGTCACAGCGCCAGGTACGTTCGTTTAATTTGAGCTGCTCACGACACACTGGACACATGAGTAGGTTCATGAATTCATTCTCCAAAACAAAAAGCCGGCATGCGCCGACTTTTTCTAATGCATTTTCTTAACGCAATTTTAAAGTCATTAGGCCTAAAACTACCAGCATAATTGTAATAATCCAGAAACGGATCACCACTTGGGTTTCACGCCAGCCTTTCTTTTCATAATGGTGATGCAGCGGTGCCATCAGGAACACACGCTTATTCCGCATACGCAATGAGCCGATTTGCAGGAACACAGATACCGCTTCGACCAGAAACACGCCCGCCATAATCGCAAAGACGATTTCTTGACGAACCATCACCGCGATGGTACCGAGCATCGCACCCAGCGATAAGGCACCGACATCCCCCATAAATACTTGGGCTGGATGAGCATTAAACCACAAGAATGCCAGACCGGCACCAATCATTGCAGCACAGATCACCACAAGTTCAGAGGAGTATTTGACGTAGGGAATATGCAGATATGTCGCGAAACGCACATCACCCGCCAAGTAAGCAAAGACGCCTAAGCCAGCAGCCACCAGCACGATCGGCATAATTGCCAGACCATCCAGACCATCGGTCAGGTTCACCGCATTGGATGCACCATTAATCACAAAATAAGTAAAGATAATGAAGCCGATACCCAGAGGAATAACAGAGAGCGGAATACTGTGATCCTTAAAGAATGGGATCAGGACATCCAACATATTGGCCGTTACGACTGAATTTGGCTGCTGCTGTGCAATTACGTAGAGTGCTATACCTGCGCCCAATGAGCCGACAGAGGTCCAGAAGAATTTCTTGCGTGCAGGCAGACCAGCATTGTCCTTATAACGGATCTTGATCCAGTCATCTGCCCAACCAACGGCACCAAAGATCACCATCACAGCCAGCACAATCCATACGTATGGATTGGATAAATCTGCCCATAGTAGAGTTGAGATACCAATCGATAAAAGAATCAGCACACCACCCATGGTTGGTGTCCCCATTTTCTTGGCATGGTTCTCAGGCGCAAATGAACTCACCGCCTGACCATATTTCAGTGCCTGTAATTTACGGATCATCACCGGACCCAGCACCAGACCAATGGTCAATGCCGTCAGAACACTGAGCAAAGCACGTAAGGTTAAATAACGAACCACCTGGAACGTGCTGTCATAGCCCGCCAGTTGTTCAAATAGCCATAACAGCATTTAGAGTTTCTCCATCAATGCAGCCATCAATGTTTCCATATGGGTAAAACGTGAACCTTTGAACAGGAATGACATCGGCTGGGGTTGATGTGTTTCAATCAAACTAATTAAGAACGGCAATGCCTGTTCCTGATTCAGGAACGCTTGCATTTTCTTGCCATATTGTGTACTACGGGCACCTTCCTGTGCAGCCGGGGCAAATTCACCCACAGCGACCACAAAGTTCAGGCCCTTTACCGAAACCAGATCGCGACCAAGCTTGTAATGCTCAATTGCCGCAGAATTACCTAACTCACCAATATCACCAGTGACCATGATGCGAATGCCTTCTTGCTGTGCCAGTACATCAGCCGCAGCACGCATCGAGTTTGGATTGGCATTATAGGTATCATCAATAAACAGATAACCTTTATGCTTGATAAAGTTTAGACGGCCTTTGGCACCGACAGCCTGTTCCAGACCAGTGACGATATTATCCAGACTGATCCCAATCGCCAAAGAGAAAGCCGCTGCTGCGGTCGCATTCTGCACATTATGCTCACCAGCAAAAGGTAAATTTACAGTCTTACTGCCTTGCGGTGTATTTAGGGTAAAAGTCGCTGACTGTGGATGTAGCTCTACATCCGTTGCATAGACTTCCCCACCCTGACCAAAACTTAAGGTTTTTTCAGTTTTGACTGCCGCACAAATCTGTTCAGCATAGTCATCTGCAGCAGGAATAATCGAGGTTTCGGAAATATGGGAATAGATTTCTGACTTGGCACGGCAGATCCCATCACGGCCACCGAATTCACCCAAGTGAGCTGTACCGATATTGATAATACCTGCGACATGCGGCTGTACCAGACCCGCGGTGTAATCAATTTCACCCTGATGGCTAGCACCCAGTTCCATCACCGCATATTGATGCTCAGGACGTAACTCCAGCAACATGACTGGCACACCCAGATCATTATTCAAGTTACCGCGAGTGACCAAAGTTGGTGCCAGACGAGACAGGATACTACCGAGCATTTCCTTAGTCGTAGTCTTGCCACTACTACCAGTCAACGCAATCACTTTCAGTTGTGAATTCTGCTGACGACGGTAAGCACCCAGACGACCTAAAGCCTGACGGGTATCATCTACAACCAACTGGAAAATATCGGCTTCAATAGGATGATCGACAATTGCGACCTGACAGCCTTTTGCAGCGACTTGAGCTACAAAATCATGGGCATCAAAGCGTTCACCTTTCAGGGCCAGAAAAGCATCACCCGCTTCAGCGTCACGGGAATCCATCAGGATACGTTTGATTTCACCTTCAGGCTGTTTGTCATTCAGCCAGTAGCCTTGAGTCGCCTGCTGTAATTGTTCTGCAGTCCAGGGCACTAAAGGCACGGTACTGGTGGTTGAAGTATGCATAAATTCGTCCTTTTACTGCGCTGGGTAAGCTGAATCCGGGTTGCTGTGCTGGGCATCAATTGCCCCTTGCACTTCCACCACATCATCAAACCAGTGACGCACGCCATCAATTTCCTGATAGTTTTCATGCCCTTTACCGGCAATCACTACAATATCACCTGCTTGCGCATGTTTCACTGCAAACTTGATTGCTTCACGGCGGTCATGGATTTCCTGATAGGTTTTCCCCGAGAAATCGATTCCCTGCTTCATGTCAGCAAAAATCTGGTTCGGATCTTCAGTCCTTGGATTGTCCGAAGTCAGCACCGCAATATCTGAGCCATCCAGCGCCGCTTGGGTCATCAATGGGCGTTTACCACGGTCACGATCTCCACCACAGCCGAATACGGCCCAGAGCTTATTATTCACATGGCGTTTTAGGGTCAGCAACACCTGAGTCAAAGCATCTGGCGTATGCGCATAATCCACCACAAACAGGCGCTCACCGTCGCGAATTACCTGCATACGGCCCGGTGCCCCTTTAAGCTGTGGCACAGTGGCAATCAGTTGCTGCAAATCCAGACCCGACTGCTCTGCCACGATCAGGCTTGCTACCAGATTTTCTACATTAAAATGACCCAGCAATGGACTATGCACTGTAAATTCACCTTGTGCGGTGATCAGTTTAAATTCAGCACCCGAAATACTGTACTGAATATCCGCTACCTGATAGTCAGCCGCTTGCGATAGTGAATAAGTTAAAATTTTTGGCTGTGCGGGATTGGCTTTGGCAGCATCTATCATGATTTGTGAATGCGCATCATCCAGATTAATCACCGCAACTTTCAATGACTCAAACTTGAATAAACGCGATTTAGCTTCAGCATAAGCTTCCAGCGTTTTGTGATAGTCCAGATGATCACGGCTCAGGTTACTGTAAGCCGCAATTTCAATATCACAGCCATTTAAACGGCCTTGTACCAAACCATGTGAACTCGCTTCAATCGAAGCAAATTCAGCAGCCGCCTGTGCATAACTATGCAAGGCATTTTGCAGTTGTAGGGCATCCAGCGTGGTATGTGAAGAAGCTTCCAGATTCGGCAAGATCCCGTTACCCGTAGTACCCATCACTGCACAAGACTTGCCTTGCAACATCAGCAGTTCTGCGACCAGACGGGAAATGGTAGTTTTACCATTGGTCCCAGTCACTGCCAGAATACGGGCCGGCTGAACGGGTTGAGTCGCTTGCAGATAACGTTTCTGCCATTCGCCCATCAGATGACGGACATTGGATACCACCAGTGCAGGAGCAACGCCCAGATCCTGCTCAGAAATCACCGCCAATGCACCCAAAGACAGGGCTTTTTTGGCATATTCAGCAGTTTTCTCCGGATGAGAAAGACTGGTCAGGGCAATAAAAATTTGCCCCAGTTTAACTTTGCGGCTGTCCAGCTCGAAACCCTGAAAGGATTGTCGCATCCATTCAGCGCTATCTTGAACGGCGTAGAGATCCTGAAATGTAATTGACATTGATCACCTATTTACTGGACTTTGGGAGATTCTAAAGGTTTGTCCAATGGGACATTCAATAAACGTAAAGATTCTTGCATCACACGGGCAAATACCGGTGCGGCCACCAGACCACCATAATATGCCCCGGTTGGATTTTCGACCACCACAATCATCGCCAGACGCGGATCACTGACGGGTGCAATACCGGCAAACAGGGCACGGTATTCACTTTGTGAATAGCCTTTTCGATCGGCACGCAGCTTATGCGCAGTACCGGTTTTACCTGCGACGCGATAGCCTGGAATATTGGCCTGCTGTGCGGTACCACCCGGTAAAGTCACCGATTCCATCATCAGCAAGACCTGTTCGGCAATTTTTGGATCCAGGATCTGTTCACCTTTTGGCTGTTCTTCTAACTTATACAGGCTTAAAGGTACTTTGGTGCCTTTATTGGCGATCATGGCATAGGCGTCCGCCAGTTGCAGCACGGTCGCATTCAAACCATAACCATAAGACATGGTTGCTACTTCTGATACATTCCACTTGCTTGGCGGCAGAATCAAACCAGCACTTTCACCTGGGAATTTCACTGCTGAACGCTGACCAAAACCTAAACGCTTATAGAAGGTTGGTAAAGTTTCATATGGTAGGGACAGCGCAATTTTGGATACCCCAACGTTAGAGGACTTCTGGATGATGCCACCCAACGTTAAAAGACCGTAGTTATGCGTATCACGGATGGTATGGTTACCGACGCGCATACTACCCGGGCTGGTATTAATCACCGAATTGGCGGTGTATTTACCACTTTCCAGTGCCATCGCCACAGTCAATGGTTTCATAGTCGAACCAGGTTCAAAGGAGTCAATCGCACCACGGTTACGCATCGCGTCCTTGTTGCTGACACTATTCTTGTCATTCGGGTTATAAGATGGCCATGAGGTCATCGCCAGAATTTCACCGGTCTTCACATCCACCGCAATCGCTGTCGCTGAACGGGCATTATTCGCCACCCCGGCAGCCGTCAGCTCACGGTACATGATGTATTGCAGACGTGAGTCGATACTCAGGGTAATATTTTCCCCGGCTTCAACTTCCTTGATGATTTCAGGATCCTTGATCCGGTTACCCTTCTTGTCACGTACGATCTGCTGTTCACCATCCACACCGGCCAGACGGGTATTCAGCTGCATTTCCAGACCTTCAACCCCCATGCCTTCGCTATTGGTCAGGCCGATAATCTGGGAGTTTGGCTGTGGCTGCGGATAGTAACGCTTATAGTTTTTCTCAGTATAGACGCCCTGGAAATTGCGCTTCATGATCAGTTCAGCCTGTTGTGGCGGAACTTCTTTTTTCAGAATCAGGTAACGAGAACGTTTACGCTCGCCCATTTTCTTGCGTAACTCGGCACGATCCATACCCACGGCATCAGCAAGCTCATCCAGATTCAGGTTTTTGTCAGGTAACTGGCGTTTCAGCTTGCGATTATCCGGATCTTTCTCGAGCTCTTTCATGGTTTTGATATAGAGCTCTTGATTCTCGAAATAGTCTCGCGGATCAATCACCACACGCATGACCGGTGTACTAATTGCCAGCGGAATGCCATTACGGTCGTAAATCACGCCGCGCATGGCCTTGATCTTGTCAGATCTTAAAATCTTGGCATTGGCCTTGTTCTGCAGGAATTCTTTATTGACGATCTGTACATAGAAAGCACGTCCGATCAGGGCGATGAAGCACAATAGCACCACCGCCCACATCAGATAAAAACGGCTAATATCAACGCTTAACGTATTCTTAGTGGTCACGGACTGCTTTTTGCGTACCACTGGCTTGGTTTTCTTGTCTACCATGTCTGAGCGCTAGCCTTATTTTTTTACATCTGAAGTTTGTTGTGGTAGGGAAATTACCACAGTCTGGGAAATCGGTGGCGAATACATACGTAGCTGGGTCACGGCACGAGTCCCGATTTGGGCTGTTGCACCAAAAGTCTGCTGCTCAATGAGCAAACGCCCCCACTCTGCATTCAGGTCATCACGCTCACGCAAATAGCTACTGAGCTTGCGATAATCCTGACGATATTCAAAGACCTGAAACACCACAAATACAGCACTGACGAATACCATCATCAATAAAATACCGTAAGCAATGGCCTTCTTTGTCCCTGCCCGCTTCAATTTCCTTTCGACCACTTCAGTTTTCATTATTTGCCTATCAAGCTAATCTTTCTGCCACTCGGAGCCATGCACTACGCGAACGAGGATTGACTTTCACTTCCTCCTCACTGGCCTTGATCCGGGATACTTTTTTCAGTCGACGTGTATCCTTCTGTTGCTGTGGCATCCCCCAGCCCGAGTCTTCTTCTAAAGTTGATTCTTTTTGAATAAATTGTTTAATCAAACGGTCTTCCAGTGAATGGAAGCTAATTACTGCCAAACGGCCTTCAGGTTTTAGCACCTCAACCGCTTGTGGCAGGAAAACTTCAATATCTTCTAATTCTTTATTAATAGCAATACGAATAGCCTGGAAAGTTCGCGTTGCGGCATGTTTATTCTTTTCCCATTTCGGGTGGGCCACTTTCACAATTTCTGCCAACTCACCTGTCGTTGCAATATAACCGGCATTTTTAATGGCTTTGGCAATCCGGCGGCTATAACGCTCTTCCCCATACTGGAAAATAATATTCGCTAAGGCTTCTTCTTCAATATTCACCAGCCATTCAGCTGCGGTAGAACCTTGCGAGTTGTCCATACGCATATCCAGCGGACCATCTTTCATAAAGCTGAAACCACGCTCTGCCTGATCCAGCTGCGGTGAAGACACACCTAAATCAGCCATTACCCCATCAACCAACTCAATGCCACGTTTTGCTAGTTCTTCTTTTAAGTCTGCAAAGCTGGCATGAATAATCTGAAAGCGTGAATCTTCATTTTCCAGTTCTGCCGCTGCTTCGAGTGCTTGAGGATCCTTATCAAAAGCATAAACACGCGAATTTTCATCTAATTTAGACAGCAGCAAACGGGTATGGCCACCACGTCCAAAAGTTCCATCCACATAAATTCCCGTAGTTCGACCAGCCAACAAGGCATCAACGGTTTCGTGAAGCAATACAGAAATATGGGACATAAAAACTCAATCAATAGGGCAAAAATTTAACTGCACATTATCACTCTGTTTGATTAAAGCTCCAAACGACTTTTTGTAGATAAATATTACTTTCTATAGAGAAAACCGTTTTTCATCACATTTTTTAATAATAGCTGAGGCAGCTTGCTAGAAAACTGCTTCATGCACCATAAAAAAGACCAGCATGGCGCTGGTCCTTTTTATTCAATTCAATCTTAACGTTTTGAGTTATAGATCTGGTCGAAAACACCACCATTAGCGAAGTGGGTTTTCTGTGCGTTAGCCCAACCACCAAAGACTTCATCAATGGTGAAGGTTTTGATTTTCGGGAACTGCGCAGCATATTTCGCTAACACTTTAGGATTACGCGGACGGTAGTAGTAGCGTGCCGCCATATCCTGACCCAGCGGAGAATATAAATAGTTGATATAGCCTTGGGCTAACCATTTATTGCCATTTTTCTCAACAGTACGATCCACGATCGCCACAGATGGCTCAGTCAAGATAGTTAAAGACGGATAAATGATGTCAAACTTGTTTTTACCCAAGGTTTTTTGCGTTACCAGCGCTTCGTTTTCCCAAGTCAGTAACACATCACCAATATTACGTTCCGCAAATGTAGTCATCGATGCACGTGCAGCCGAGTCCATCACCTTCACGTTCTTATACATTTTGCCGACGAATTCTTTGGCTTTTTCCTTGTTACCACCAGGCTGTTTCTCAGCATAACCCCAAGCGGACAGGTATACCCAACGTGGTAGACCGCCAGTTTTCGGGTTCGGCGTAATGATTTCCACACCCGGTTTAGTCAGGTCATTCCAGTCTTTAATATGTTTTGGATTGCCCTTACGTACCATAAATACGATGGTTGAAGTATAAGGGGCAGAGTTATGCGGGAATCGTTTTTGCCAGCCGGCTTTAATCTGACCAGACTTGACGATTTCTTCAATGTCATTGGCCAGTGCCAAGGTCACTACATCCGCTTTCAGACCATCCACCACAGAACGTGCCTGCTTGCCTGAACCACCATGTGACTGTTTAAAGTTCACATTGATCCCGGTACGGCTTTTCCAGTAAGCACCAAACGATTTGTTGAATTCATCATAGAATTCACGGGTCGCATCATAAGACACGTTCAGAAATTCACGATCTGCAGCTTGAGAGGCAGTGGCATTAAATGCCAGACCTGTTGCCAATAACGCAGCGCTAAATACTGATTTTAACTGAGTTTTCATAGAGATCAGGGAGATTATCTGCAATAGATATAACTATATGAAATAAAGTTATTTTTCGCAATTCAGCAAACCAAATGGATACAAGGTAACATTACGTTATTTTTTGTTTTAATTTCATGTTTTATATAATAAAAATTTAAATAATATAAGTTTATACAGCTTTTATAGCATTTTATTCTTTAGATATGAAAAAAACGGATAAGAGACTTACCCGTTTTTCCAGTTTGATCAGTGATTTAGCTTAACGACGGTTTTCAGATGAAATCTGGTCATAAATCGCGCCATTCACGAAATGGGTTTTCTGTGCTTTAGCCCAGCCACCAAATACCTTATCGATAGTAAAGGTCTGGATTTTCGGGAACTGTGAGGCATACTTCGCTGCAGCCTTTTGGTCACGTGGACGGAAATGGTATTTCGCTGCCAGCTCCTGCCCTTTTGGTGAATATAAGTAGTTCAGGTAGCCTTTCGCCAGGTTGGCATTGCCATTTTTTGCCACAGTTTTGTCGACAATGGCAACAGATGGTTCAGCCAGAATCGAAATCGATGGATAAACGATTTCATATTTTTCCTTGCCCAGACCTTGGGTCGCCAGTAATGCTTCATTCTCCCAAGACAGCAGCACATCACCAATACCGCGTTCAGCAAAAGTGGTCAAGGAACCACGTGCGCCAGAATCCAGCACTTTGACATTGGCATACAGTTTTTTCACCAGTTTACGCGCCTTGGCATCATTGCCACCCGGCTGTTTCAGTGCATAGCCCCAAGCGGAGAGGTAAATCCAGCGCGGTGCGCCACCAGTTTTTGGGTTTGGCGTGATAATTTCTACACCTGGCTTGGTCAGGTCGTTCCAATCTTTGATGTGCTTTGGATTGCCCTTACGTACCAGAAATACAATGGTTGAAGTATAAGGTGCCGAATTGTTCGGAAACTCTTTCTGCCAGCCTTTATTAATCAGTCCTGCATTGACGATTTCTTCAATGTCATTTGCAAGCGCCAAAGTCACCACATCCGCCTGCAAACCATCTACTACCGAGCGCGCCTGCTTGCCTGAACCACCGTGTGACTGTTTAAAGTTGACCGTTTGTCCGGTTTTCTGTTTCCAGTACTTACCGAACTCTTCATTATATTCCTGGTAGAATTCACGGGTTGGATCATAGGAGACATTCAGGAAATCTTTAGCACAAGCCAGTTGTGCTGTGGCTCCCGACAGCGCTGCGAAAATTGCTGATACAATTATTTTTTTCATTACAAGAACTCTTTTGTTTATCTATTGCGCACTATATAAATTTAAAAATCAATTAACAATCATATGCTTATAACAATAGATTCGAAGTTATTCTGATTTTCTGATATCTTAAAAATGACAAATCTCAGCAATTTTTATACTTTTGGCCTATCAACCGATTACTTTAAGCTATAATCTTCATAGTCTCTTCATAGTGCTATGTTACAAATAGCGCTCTAAGATTTTGATCTCTGATTTTTTAGAAATTTCCACTGTCATATTTATTCTTTTTGTAATTTTTGTGACTTGGTTCTACTTTTTAAGAGTGAAGTGTGTTTGAATTATGTTCGAACATTAACAATAACTCTTAAGAAAACAAATCCAGCAACACAACAAGAGAGGGAGTTTGGACATGAAAGTGACTACGTTCAAGACCGGCATCCTGAGCCTATCGATCCTGCTTACAGCACAACTGAGTCATGCTGTTGTAGCTCATCCAGAGCTTGTAAATACGGCTGCTCCAGCTGTAAGCCATACTGCGTCGAAAACAACTGTAGCAACCACAACCAAGTCTTCTCCAATTGAAAAGGCGATCCAACAACAAAAAACTGAAAAAAGCCTGCATAGCGAAGAAAACCTGAAAGTGATGACTGCGATCAAAGTGCGTCCTGCACAAAATTTCTTTGCTTCACAGAATCAGAGTTTCAGCCGTTTTTTACAGAATTTTTTTCTTTAACAGCAACTCCTGATTCCTCATCTCAGGATCAACTCTCTCAAAGCGCCAATCTCACAGATCCCAAGTCACATCATTCAATGTTGAATTAAGCATTAAGTGATGTGGCTTTTTCGTTATAATAGCCAGAATTTTTATATTCAGATCCATCCGACTATGACTGTTCGTACTCGTATTGCTCCATCTCCTACAGGCTTTCCCCATGTAGGAACTGCCTATATCGCCCTGTTTAACCTGTGCTTTGCCAAACAGCACGGCGGTGAATTCATCCTTCGTATTGAAGATACAGATCAGCTGCGCTCTACCCCTGAATCTGAAAAAATGATTTTGGATTCTTTGCGCTGGTTAGGCTTGAACTGGTCTGAAGGTCCGGATGTTGGCGGTCCACACGCCCCATACCGTCAATCAGAACGTATGGACATCTACCGCAAATATGCCGAAGAGCTGGTGGATAAAGGTCATGCGTTCTACTGTTTCGCGACCGCACAAGAACTGGACGAAATGCGTGCTGAACAGCAAGCCCGTGGTGAAACCCCACGTTATGACGGCCGTGGTCTAAAACTTTCTAAAGAAGAAGTGGCACGTCGTCTGGCTGCAGGTGAACCGCACGTGATCCGTATGAAAGTGCCAACCGAAGGTGTATGTAAATTTAATGACATGCTGCGTGGTGAAGTGGAAATTCCATGGGCACAAGTGGACATGCAGATCCTACTGAAAACGGACGGTCTGCCAACTTATCACCTGGCAAATGTGGTCGATGACCATCTGATGCAGATCACTCACGTGATCCGCGGTGAAGAGTGGATTCCATCTGCGCCAAAACACCAGTTACTCTACAAATACTTTGGCTGGGACATGCCAGTGCTGTGCCACATGCCACTGCTACGTAACCCGGACAAATCTAAACTGTCTAAACGTAAAAACCCGACTTCAATTAACTACTACAAAGATATCGGTGTACTGCCAGAAGCACTGTTGAACTACCTGGGCCGTATGGGCTGGTCAATGCCAGACGAACGTGAAAAATTCACCCTGGCAGAAATGATTGAAAACTTCGACATTAACCGTGTGTCTCTGGGCGGTCCGATCTTTGACGTAGAAAAACTGAACTGGCTCAATGGTCAATGGATCAAATCACTTTCTCCTGCAGAACTGCTAGATACCCTACTCAACTGGAAAGCAGACCGCGCCAAATTGGAAGAAATTGCAGCAGCGATCCAGCCACGTATCAACTTGCTCTCTGAAGCAGTGAATTGGTCTGCACACTATTTCAACCATTTCCCTGCTCTAACCAAAGAACAGTTTGAAAGCAAAAAACTGACAGAAGAACAGGTTCGCCAAAGCTTGCAATTTGCGATCTGGCGTCTGGAAAGCCAGTTTACCTGGAACAATGATACCGTTAGCCAGACCTTGATGGATCTTGCGAACCAGATGGGCATCAAGCTGCGTGATTTCATGCCGACATTCTTTATGGCGATTGCAGGTTCGACAGCTTCTACGCCTGTGATGCAGACCATGGTCACCATTGGCCCAGATCTAACTTTTGCCCGTCTGCGTCATGCGCTGGAAATCGTGGGTGGTCCAAGCAAAAAAGAGCTGAAAGCTTGGGAAAAACTCAATGAAAGTCTGAAATTGCCGAAAAATGATGCAGTTGATGAAGCTTAATTGATTTTTTAGTTGACGTGTGTACGTTATCTTCATAATATAGCGCACACACAGACTGGGGTCATAGCTCAGTTGGTAGAGCGCTACAATGGCATTGTAGAGGTCAGGAGTTCGATCCTCCTTGACTCCACCAAATCAATTGCTTTACCTGTGTATTTGCCTCATTTGTCCCTATCGTCTAGAGGCCTAGGACATCGCCCTTTCACGGCGGTAACCGGGGTTCGAATCCCCGTAGGGACGCCATATTCAAGATCATGTGAAAGTGATCTTAATAAAAAACCCAAGCATTGCGACTTGGGTTTTTTATTGTCCAGAATTTACCTTTTTATGCTTGAGCCTGTTTTGGCTTTCTGTATGATTCTGATTAAAATAACTGATATTTAAAAAATTCTGGAGCTGCAATGCAATACCGTTGCCCAAAATGTCAAAGTCCTAAAATCATGCCGGTTGCACAGCCTGGTCAGCCCGTTGCACGTCCTGTCGTGCCAAAAAGTCTGGTACTTCTTGTTCCTGCCCTGTTTATCCTGCTCTTGCTAGTGGTCATCAGCATTGGCATGTGGATTTTTGGAGATGGCGCAGGTACTACCCTGCAAACTGCGACTGTAATCGTGTTTATCATCTGTCTGATCGCAGGCTTTATGTTCTATAAGGATTTGCCAGATTTCAAAATCTCAATGCAAGCTTTTATGCAAAGCCAGAAAAAATGGAAATGCCGTGAATGTAATCATGAGTGGGAAATCTGATTTCTCTGCAATTTCCCAAGACCGCTACGGCGGTCTTTTTTTAGACCTATCTTTTATCTTTAAAGTGTGTAATTTCATCAGATAGGTAAATATATTTAAAATAAAGTGGTGTAAGTTATAAAAATAAGGATTCCATATGATTGCAAGGACGCATTTCAATAGGAACAAAAGTAAAATGCTAAAAACTATAATAAATTTTCTACTTTCACGAGATGATACAACTGCAACAAAAATAAAATCCTCTTCCGAGACACATACCTATTATTTGCAGGCCCTCCAGTTTGAATCTCTTTGTCATACACTACAACAATTACAGAAAAAACGTTTCGACGTCGTCCGTTTTGAACAGCAGCAGACCTATCAGCGTAATGCTGTGTGGAATTTTCTCAGTGCTGCATTGCGCGGTCACCCGGAAGCACAGTATCGACTTGGGATTTATTATCTAAATGGAGAGTTAGGCTTAGAACAAAATGAAACACAAGCTCGGCAGTGGCTGAATCAAGCAGCACAGCAAGGCCATAGTAAGGCTGAAAAACTTTTGAATCCTCCCTATCGACCCCTGCTGATTTAAAAGCAGGGGCATAAAAAAACCAGCCCTCGGGCTGGTTTTCGATTAGATGGGTTTAGCCACCAATTTTGCGATATTTCTGACGTTTGATTGCCAGATCATCACCATATTTCTTACGGCGGTATTCTTCAAACTCAGTATAGTTACCAGTGAAGAATTCTGGAGTTTCATCTTCAAATGACAGGATGTGTGTCGCAATACGGTCCAGGAACCAACGGTCGTGCGATACCACCATCACGGTACCTGGGAAGACCAGAATCGCATCTTCCAGTGCACGTAGAGTTTCTACATCCAAGTCGTTTGATGGTTCATCCAGCAGGATCACGTTTGCACCCTGTTGCAGGATTTTCGCCAATTGCAGACGGTTACGCTCACCACCAGACAATTCGCCTACACGTTTTTGCTGATCCTGACCTTTGAAGTTAAAGCGACCGATATAGGCACGAGAGGCAATTTCGTAATCACCCACTTTCAGGATATCCAGACCGCCAGACACTTCTTCCCAAACGGTTTTGTTATCATCCAGTGTGTCACGGATCTGGCCAACATACGCCACTTTTACAGAGTCACCTAGAGTTACCGTACCGGTATCTGGTTGCTGTTCACCAGTCATCATACGGAATAGCGTAGTTTTACCCGCACCGTTTGGACCCACGATACCGACAATTGCAGCTGGTGGTACGCTGAAAGACAAATCTTTATACAGCAGACGGTCGCCGAAAGATTTGCTGATGTTTTCAACTTCAACTACCTTGTTACCCAGACGTGGACCAGGTGGAATATAGATTTCAGAAGTTTCGTTACGTTGCTGGAATTCGCGAGAGTTAAGCTCTTCGAAGCGCTCCATACGCGCCTTGTTTTTCTTTTGCTGGCCTTTGGCATTGGCACGAACCCATTCAAGTTCTTTTTTCAATGCTTTAGCAAAAGATTCTTCCTGCTTCTGTTCCTGCTCTAAACGGGCATTTTTTTGTTCCAGCCAAGAAGAATAGTTGCCTTGGTAAGGAATACCATGTCCACGGTCAAGCTCCAGAATCCACTCAGCTACATTATCCAGGAAGTAACGGTCGTGGGTAATCGCCACAATTGTGCCTGGGAAATCTTTCAGGAAGCGTTCCAGCCAAGATACAGATTCTGCATCCAAGTGGTTAGTCGGTTCATCAAGAAGCAACATGTCTGGTTTAGACAGCAGCAAACGGCACAGTGCCACACGACGGCGTTCACCACCCGACAGTTTGGTCACGTCTGCATCCCAAGCTGGCAAGTTTAGTGCTGCCGCAGCCTGTTCCAGCTGGTTATTCAGGTTGTGCGCATCCCAAGTCTGGATAATCGCTTCCAGTTTTTCCTGCTCTTTTGCCAAAGCATCAAAGTCAGCATCTGGATCGGCATATTCAGCAAAGACCTGATCCAGACGTTCAAGCGCGTCCAGTGCTTCACGCACGCCATCTTCAACGTTACCACGGACATCTTTGGTTGGGTCCAGCGGTGGTTCTTGTTCAAGGTAGCCGATTTTGATACCTGGCTGTGCACGTGCTTCACCAGAGAAATCTTTATCTACGCCCGCCATAATACGAAGCAAGGTCGATTTACCTGCACCGTTTAGACCAAGTACACCAATTTTGGCACCTGGGAAAAATGATAAAGAGATGTCTTTCAAGATTTCGCGCTTCGGCGGAACCATCTTAGACACACGGTTCATCGTGTAAATATATTGGGCCACGTAGGACTCCTCAATAGTAAAACCAGAATGGGGATTGAAAGTTGCGATCCCCTGCTCATAATGAGCGAAAAAATAATCGGCTATTATACGCAGAATGTCTCGAAAACATAAGCCATTCACATGAAGTTAATGGCTTGTTACAAGTTTAGCCCCGATTATTTTTCAAGCATCACGTTATCGAACAAAAGTTCGCTTATGCTGTTGACGCTATATCGCTAAATAGGATAATTATTTGAATAAATATGTGCTTTTCTTGATATTGCAAGTGCTAATATTTGATCAGTTTTCATCCTAACAAAATACAATAGAAGATCTATCACTATGACTTACAAACCAGAAACTTTAGCCATTCACGCCGGTTACACCCCTGAACCAACCACCAAAGCCGTAGCAGTGCCGATTTATCAAACCACTTCTTATGCTTTTGATAATACCCAGCATGGTGCTGACCTGTTTGATCTGAAAGTTCAGGGCAATATTTATACCCGCATCATGAACCCAACCACTGCGGTACTGGAACAACGTGTTGCAGCGCTGGAAGGCGGGATTGGCGCACTGGCACTGGCCTCTGGTATGGCTGCAATTACCTACGCGATTCAGACCATTGCTGAAGCCGGCGACAATATTGCTTCGGTTTCAACTTTATATGGCGGTACTTATAACCTATTCGCACATACCCTGCCAAAACAAGGCATTGAAGTACGCTTCTTTGATTATCAGAATCCGGAAGCACTGCGTGACCTGATTGATGACAAAACCAAACTGGTCTTTGTGGAATCAATTGGTAACCCACTCGGTAATATTATTGACCTCGAAGCAATTTCCAAAATCGCCCATGAATACGGTGTACCAGTAATTGTCGACAATACGGTGGCAACTCCTGTGCTGCAGAAGTCTTTTGATTTCGGTGCCGACATTGTGGTGCACTCACTGACCAAATATATTGGCGGTCATGGTAATTCGATCGGTGGCATTATCGTGGATAGCGGTAAATTCCCGTGGGGCAACTATCCAGAACGTTTTAAAGCGCTGAATACGCCTGATCCAAGCTATCATGGCGTGAATTATGTCGAAGCACTCGGTGAAGCTGCTTATATCGCCCGTGCCCGCGTAGTGCCACTGCGGAATACTGGTGCTGCAATCAGCCCACAAAACGTATTCCTGATTCTACAAGGACTGGAAACTTTAAGCCTGCGTATGGAACGCCACACCTATAACGCGCTGAAAGTTGCAGAATATTTGCAACAACATCCAAAAGTAAAATGGGTCAATTATGCCGGTCTGAAAGACCATCCACAGCATGCCTTGGCGCAAAAATATGTGAAAGGCAAACCTTCTGCAATCCTGACTTTTGGTGTGGAAGGTGGCCGTGAAGGCGGTGCGCGTTTTATCGATGCCCTGCAATTGTTCACCCGTCTGGTCAATATTGGGGATGCCAAGAGTCTGGCCTGCCACCCGGCAACCACGACTCACCGTCAGCTCAATCCAGAAGAACTCAAGTCAGCTGGTGTCAGTGAAGACATGGTTCGTCTGTCGATCGGGATTGAACATATTGATGACCTGATTGCCGACCTTGAACAGTCGCTTGCAGCCGTCTAAGCGCCATTTTGAAGCACGAAACTCCATCATTTTTGATGGAGTTTTTTTATGATCACTTTACTTTTCCCGAGCTTTATCCTATGGTTAGATCACTATAAATATCAATTGAAACATAGTTTAAAAATAGAGCAATTACTCTAAAAATCCTCTTATTTTCAATCACTTATTCTCTAGATTTTCCTGCATATTTGTTTATTATATAAAGACTCCAAGGTGTACAAAGTTTTGTACATATCTACGTAAAAACCAAATAAGAAAAAACGTAAATCTACAGCGCATTATTCAGGAATAAATAACCGTGAAATCCAAACTACAGAAACATTTGAAGAAACGAGTTCAAGGCAAAACCATCCTCATTACTGGCGCATCCAGTGGTATCGGTCTGACTGCAGCACATCGTCTGGCAGATGCAGGTGCACATGTTTTACTCGTGGCACGTACCAAAGAAACCCTTGATCAAGTCAAAGAAGAAATTGAAGCTAAAGGGGGGATGGCTTCGGTTTTTCCTTGTGATTTAAATAATCTTGAAGCAATTGATGAAGTCGCGAAGCAGATTATGGCCTCTGTCGACCACATTGATATCCTGATCAATAATGCTGGCCGTTCCATCCGCCGTGCCGTGCATGAATCAGTAGATCGCTTCCACGACTTTGAACGGACCATGCAGCTGAATTATTTCGGTGCTGTGCGTTTGGTGATGAATATCCTGCCACACATGATGATGCGTCGTCAGGGCCATATCATTAACATCAGCTCGATTGGTGTCTTGGCCAATGCTACCCGCTTCTCGGCGTATGTGGCATCAAAAGCTGCACTGGATGCTTTCAGTCGTTGTCTGTCTGCAGAAGTGAATTCGCACAAGATCGCGATTACTTCAATCTATATGCCACTGGTACGTACGCCAATGATTGCGCCAACCAAGATCTATAAATATGTGCCAACGCTGTCTCCTGAAGAAGCATCGGATCTGATTGCCCATGCGATTGTGAAACGTCCGAAGAAAGTGGCGACCAATCTGGGCCGTCTGGCATCGATCACCTATGCGATTGCCCCAGACATTAATAACAAGCTGATGTCGATTGGCTTTAATCTGTTCCCAAGTTCATCTGCTTCTGTCGGCCAGCCACAAAAACTGAATTGGGTGCAAAAAGCATATGCGCGTATCTTCCCGGGTGAGCACTGGTAAGTTTTATTCAAACTCGATTTGCATCAAGCCGCCAACAGGCGGCTTGATTGTTTTGATCACGCTTCAATTGAAATAGCCCGTACAGTCACGACAGATCCTGTCATTTCACATGCAGATTTTTGCCGCAAACGCTCCCAGATCACGTACACTATTCACCGGATATTTTTAATCCGCATAACTGCAACATTTAATTTCTGATTTAACAAATGGACACCCTTATGAATAACCTGCAATGGCTCGATGAAGTAAAATTTAACGAACAAGGTCTGGTACCTGCCATTGCTCAGCATCATCAAACTGGTCGCGTATTGATGGTAGCGTGGATGAACCGTGAAGCACTGGCATTGACTGCAGAGAAGAATCAGGCCGTGTATTTCTCACGTTCTCGCAACAAGTTATGGCATAAGGGCGAAGAATCTGGTCATTTCCAGACCGTACATGAAATCCGTCTGGACTGTGATGCGGATGTGATCATTTTACAAATCGAACAGCATGGTGGTATTGCCTGCCATACCGGTCGTGAATCCTGCTTCTACCGCAAATTGACACCGAATGGCTGGGAAATTGTCGATGCACAAATCAAGGATCCAGTAGCAATCTACGGCGAAAAATCAAAAAATCCGCATACCCTTGCCATGAATGCTTCTAATGCCAAATCAGAACAGGTCGAAGTACTGTCTTATCTGGGTAAAATGATGGCAGACCGTAAAAAAGCTGATCCGGATTCTTCTTATGTCGCTAAGCTGTATCACAAAGGCCTGAATAAAATTCTGGAAAAAGTTGGTGAAGAAAGTGTTGAAACCATCATTGCTGCCAAAGATTTCAAATTTGAAGCCAATGAAGACAACAAAAATGACCTGATCTACGAAGTGGCAGACTTGTGGTTCCATACCATCGTAATGCTGGGTTACTTCGACCTGGATCCACAACTGGTACTGAATGAACTGGCACGCCGTCAGGGTCTGTCCGGTCTGGTTGAAAAAGCCAACCGTCAGCACTAAGTCTTGAATTTACCTGTGTCAGCGACTAATAAACCGAGCGCCACCTATGAGCAGGCCACTGCCATTGATAACGCACGTCTGGGCAAATCCTTTAAGGTCATTGCCTATGCCGGCACAGGTAAAACCACGACTTTACAGATGATCAGTGATGCCATGCCCGAGCGGCGTGGCATGTATCTGGCATTTAACAAGTCGATTGCCACTGAAGCACAAAATAAATTCCATCGCGGTGTGGATTGCCGAACGTTCCACTCGCTGGCCTTCCGCAGTGTTCCACGTGGAGTCACCGATAAGCTGCGCCTGCCACGTCTGAGTCCAAGTTTTATTGCCAAGGAATATCGCCTTGAGCCGATGACCTTGCGCCGTATGATGGGCGGTCGTTATGAAAAATATGTGATGATGCCGTCACGCCTAGCCAGTCTGGTCGCCAATGCAGTCAGCTATTTTTGCTCGACCAGTTCGCAGTACCCTGCCCCGCGACATATTCAGGCGCCGAGCTGGCTGCATCCAGATGATGTCGATGCCTTGCAGAAAAAGCTCTACCCAGCTGTTGAACGTCGCTGGCTGGAATCCATTGATCCGAATCATCAGGCCGGCATCGGACATGACATTTACCTGAAACTGTGGGCATTGTCTGAACCGAACATTCCAGCTGATTATGTCCTGTTTGATGAAGCCCAGGATGCCGATCCACTGATGCTGGGCATTTTACTGAAACAGCGCAGCACTCAAGTGATTTATGTCGGTGATGCACATCAGCAGATTTATGCCTGGCGTGGTGCGGTCAATGCCATGCAGCAATTGCCACTCCCGGAATCACGTCTGACCACTTCCTTCCGTTTTGGTCCTGAGATTGCCCTGAATGCCAATGCCATTTTGGGTGCACTGAATGAAACTGTGCCCTTGCTCGGCAACCCGCATTTAAATTCTAAAGTGGTCAATAAACCGCATACCAAAATGCGCGATGCGATTTTATGCCGGACCAATGCCCGGGCGATGGAGCTGCTGCTCGCGGGTCTGGTGCGTGGTGAAAAAGTCAGTCTGCAGGCCGATCATGCCAAGCTGAATCGTTTTGTCGATGCCGCGGCGATGCTAAAACAGGGCAAACGCGTAGTCGATGTACCGGAACTGGCTTGGTTTAATTCCTGGCATGATGTACATGAATACTGCGAAACCAATGAGGGCAGTGACATCAAGCCACTGGTCAAACTGGTGGATGAACATGGCACCGATCCGCTGAAAAGTGCCTTGGCCAAAATCACTCCGATTGGTCAGGCTGAATACATCATCTCCACAGCACACAAGGCCAAAGGCCTGGAATGGAATCGCGTGCATATCGAAGATGATTACCAGTTCAAACTGAATGAAAAGGATCACAAGATCAGTGATGAAGAGTTAAGGCTGCTTTACGTGGCCTGTACACGTGCTAAAGTAAGCTTAAATATTCACCACATTTATGACCTGATTCAACAGCTGAAAATCACAATGCCTCAATCTTTGAGACAAGCAGCCGGCTAGGCATGGATGTAGGCATCACGATAGGTGGTCTATGCAAGTCGAATCCATACAACTGAAACACTCCCTGCACTTTTCTGATATTAAACTCGAATTTCATTATCACAAGCTGCCAGTCACGCTAATTCTGGGTGATCAGGGTAGCGGCAAAACCGCCCTGCTGCGTCATCTATATCAGGCACTGACCTGGTTTGCGGCACGTTACCGTGACCTGCGTACCGCCGGTGTGGTGATGCTGGATCAGGACATCATGCAGCACCGGCTGCAATCCAAAATTGACATCAAAGTTCGTTTCCCCGAAGAAATTGGCAGCTTTCCTGAAAGTAGCGACCAGCAAACGGTTTCCACCCAGGAATGCAGCTGGCAACTGTATAAAACCCTGAACAGCCAGGGTGTAGGACTAAGTAAAGCTGAAACCACGCAGCTCGAAGCTATGATCAGCTTGTATCAAAAAGCTTTGGCCAAAGACCCAATACTCGGTCTGCCGCTGATCGCCTATTACCCGGCAGAGCGTTTCGTCAATGAAATCAATCTGCTCAGCAAAAATAATCCCGCGATTTTCCAGGCTTCACATGCCTATGAAGTCGCGGCCATTCCCTTTACAACTTTTACCCGCTTTTTTGAATGGTTCCGGGAAATCAGTGATATTGAAAATGCCCAGAGCGCACAGATTCTGGAACAAATCCTAAACCATGCATCACAGCAGGAAAAAAAACACAATCTGGATGAACTGGCCAAACATATTGAACACGCGCAGATTCAGGTAAATACCCCGAGCCTCAACAGCTTGCGTGAAGCCTTAGCCATTGTGCTGCCGGAAGTGACCAATCTGTATCTGCAATACCAGCCGAAAATACAGCTGATGGTCACCTATCAGGGCCGTACCCAAACCTTGCAACAGTTACCGAACAGCATCCGCAACTGGATTGCCTTGATCGGGGATATCGTGCGCCGGTTATGTCTGCTCAATCCGAAAAGCCTGTTCCCTTGCAAGGAAGGTAACGGCATTTTGATGATTGATGGTATTGACCATCAGCTGGATCAGGACATGAGTGCGGTGATTCTCTCGCGTTTGAATCAGGCTTTTCCTGGGCTGCAGATTGTGGCAACCGGTAATCGTCCAGAACTGCTGGAACAGGCTGCTGAATTTCAGTGCCTGCAACTGGAAGACCAGCAACTGTATGCCATTCAACCTGACAATATTCAGCACCAGTTTGAACAACTCTATGCAGAATTGGGACTCGATGCAACGGAAGAAGAGTTGGAGGCAGAGGAACACAGCCTGACAGAACCGGAAATCGAACAGGTCACGCCTGAATCAATGTTGCAATTGATCCAGCAACAACTGGATGAAAACCAGCAGCAGGAACTGCTCCGCTTACTCAGCCAGAAAGATAGTCAGATTTCTCAGCCACCCTTTTAAAATTCAAAATGAATAAAAGCCCATCTCTCTTGCGATGGGCTTTTTATTTTGTAAGTAAACAAGCTCAGCCAATTTTCTCAATAGAATCGTGAAGTTTGATCTTTATTTTCGCTCTTATCTGAGCCGTTTGTTTAAGCGGGCACCCCATCAATCCTCATCTAATTCGTATAATGGTCAAGGCGTGCACAAAATGATTGATGTTGTTGTTGTCCTGTAATATGATCGGAATTACTTGCATTTTTCATTGTAAAATCGGAATTTGCTATCGTTTACGAGTTGCGCAATACAACTGCTTTAATTCTTTTGAATACGTTTTTGGTTTTCAAGATTGAGACATTTGGACTGCTCTTTGCCGTCCTGTAATCCTTGAAAGATAATGATTCACCCTAGGTTTATGACCTAACTCACGACAATGGATACGAGTGTGCTGCCGATTATTATATTGTTACCCTTAGTATTAGGCACAACCCTTGTCTCGTGGCTGAAACGATTTTCGCGCGAGGTAACCGCCTTAGGCGCAATTGCCATCAGTCTTAGCAGCTTTGCCTTACTCCTGAGCCAGGCCCCTGCCGTATTCGGCGGTGCAGTCATTACTGAAAGCTGGTCCTGGCTACCTCAGCTAGGTATTGATTTTAGCTTTCGTCTGGATTCTCTTGGCTTGTTGTTTGGCCTGCTCATTAGTGGTATCGGTACTCTGATTTATATCTATGCCTATTATTACCTGAGTCCCAAGAATTCGCTGAGCAAGCTTTATCTGCTGCTGATGCTGTTTATGGCTGCCATGCTCGGGATTTCATTGTCGAACAACTTGATGATTCTGCTGGTGTTTTGGGAACTCACCAGTATTTCTTCATTCCTGCTAGTGGGTTACTGGAGCAATTATGATGCGGCCCAGCGCGGTGCACGGATGGCACTGACCATTACCGGGATGGGTGGTCTGGCGATGCTCGGTGGTTTTATTCTGCTCGGTCAGATCACTGGAACCTATCAGATTGATACCATCCTGACCATGACCGAACTGATCCAGTCGCATCAGCTATTTATCCCTACATTATTGCTGATCCTGCTCGGCGCATTTACCAAAAGTGCACAGTTTCCGTTCCATTTTTGGTTACCGAATGCCATGGCTGCCCCCACTCCTGTGTCTGCCTATCTGCACTCGGCCACCATGGTAAAAGCCGGCCTGTTTCTGGTGGCACGCCTGTTGCCGATTTTTGCTGGTGCTGCGCTGTTCCATAATATTGTCACCTTTATCGGCCTGTTTACCCTGTGTATCGCCGCCTTCTTTGCCATTTTTAAGGAAGACCTGAAAGGCCTGTTGGCATACTCCACCATCAGCCATCTGGGCCTGATCATGTGCCTGCTCGGCATTGGCACACCATTGGCAGTGGCCGCTGCAATTTTCCATATCATCAACCATGCTACCTTCAAGGCAGCACTGTTTATGATTGCCGGAATCATTGACCATGAATCTGGTACCCGGGACCTGCGCAAGCTGTCCGGCCTGTGGCAATTACTGCCTTATACCGCAACGCTGACCATGGTTACTGCGGCTTCAATGGCAGGTGTTCCGCTGACCAATGGCTTCTTGTCCAAGGAAATGTTCTTTACCGAATTGCTGGCCAATTTAAACGGCCCGGTCCTGATTGTTTCAGCGATTGTTGCGACACTGGCCGGGATCTTCGCCGTGGCTTACTCAGTCCGTTTAATTCATGGCGTATTCTTCGATGGCCCGGTTGGCCCCTATGTCCCGAATAAAAATGCCCATGAACCGGCTTTTGGCATGCGTGCACCAGCAACTTTTCTGGCCATACTATGTATTTTAGTGGGTCTGCTCCCTGCCCTACTGGTCGAAGATATCGTCAATAGCATCACCCATGCGGTGACACAAAATTCTTCCTTTGAAGGTGTGCATCTGGCGATCTGGCATGGTTTTAACGCGCCGTTATTGATGAGTGTGATCGCACTGGTCGGTGGGGTACTATTCTATTTTGCACTGGCTAAAAAAGGCACCATTCGTGAAATTGATCTGGATCCCATGCTAGGAAAATTACAAGGCCGGATCCTGTTTGACCTGTTCCTAAAATCCCTATTACTGAATGCCCGTACGTTCCGCCGCGCCACTGAAAATGGCAAGCTGCAAAGCTATCTGCTCTGGATCGTGATCTTTACGGTTGGGCTGGTCGCGGTTCCACTACTCGGCAACAATTTGAGTACTGGGACACGTGAGCTCACTCATGCGCCGATAATGGCTATTGTCCTCTGGTTGCTACTGTTCTCGGCCTGCTGGATGATGCTGTGGTTCCATCATGAACGGATTAAAGCTGTGTTAATTAGTGGTGCGGTTGGTCTGGTAGTGACCCTGATCTTTATTTGTTTCTCGGCGCCCGATCTGGCGTTAACCCAGATTACCGTCGATGTTGTGACGACAGTCTTGCTGCTGATGAGCCTGTCCCTGCTGCCACAGCTAACGCCTTATGAATCCAGCTCGACCCGTCGCTGGCGGGATGCCATTATTGCGGTTGCCGGTGGCCTTGGCATTGCCTGGATCAGCTGGCTAATTCTGACCCGGGACCATAATTCGATTTCCTGGTTCTTTATGCAGCAGTCTCTGCCTTTAGGTGGCGGTGCTAACGTGGTTAACGTGATTCTGGTGGATTTCCGTGGTTTCGATACCTTCGGTGAGATCACCGTGCTCGGTATTGCCGCAATTGGCGTACTAAGTCTAATGGATGGTATGCGTGCCCACGGCGCCACCATTACTCAGGGTTTGACTTACCGCTTTAACCCCTCCCCTTTAATGCTGCGGGTTACTGCATCCTGGGTATTGCCTGTCGCACTGGTGGTAAGTCTATATATTTTTATGCGCGGTCATAACATGCCAGGTGGTGGCTTTATTGCTGGCCTGATTACCTCGCTGGCATTAGTAATCCAGTATGTCGCGCTTGGTCAGGATCAGGCCGAACAGTTACTCGGTGCCAAGTCTGGACGGCTGTATGAAATCTGGATCGGAGCTGGTCTTAGTATTGCGGGCCTGACCGGGATTGCTGCATGGTTCTGGTCACGTCCATTCCTGACCAGTGCGCATGTGCATGTTCATCCGCCGCTGCTCGGAGATATGCATCTGGCTTCGGCAGCACTGTTTGATGTCGGCGTTTATGTCACCGTGCTCGGCGCGACCATGCTGATGATTTCCGTACTGGGAGACTCACGTCACACCAGTATGACTGGCCCAGTACCAAGAGGATAATGCAATGATCAGTCTCGAATTTTTATTGGTCTCTGCAATTGGACTCCTGACGGCTACCGGAATTTACCTGATCCTGCGAGCACGTACGTTCCCGGTGGTTCTTGGTCTGGCCATGATCGGCTACGCGGTAAATTTATTTTTATTTGCCATGGGTCGTATTCAGCTCAATGCCCCAGCCGTACTGACTGAAACCACCAAATCAACCGACCCATTGCCACAGGCACTGGTATTGACGGCGATTGTGATTGGCTTTGCCACCACCGCCTTTATTGTGCAGCTAGCACTGCGCAGCCGTTATGAATCAGGAACTGACCACGTTGATTCCAAAGAAGACATACCATCACATGACCCGCGTGAGGATGAGCCTTAATGACTGATCTTTACAACTTCTGGGTTCAACACACACCGATTTTCAGCATTCTCCTGCCAGCATTTACCGCCTTTATTCTGGTGCTGCTGGGCAATCCGGGTTCAGGCTCCCTGATTACTGACTGGCGTCAGCCTTGGCGTCGCGGGATTAGCCATATCTCGACCTTCCTCGGTCTGATCATGTCGATTGGCTACCTGATCAGTACCAGTCAGGGACAGATTCAGGTCTATACCTTAAGTGAATGGTCGGCACCTTTCGGCATCATGCTGGTGCTAGACCAACTCTCCGCCCTGATGCTGGTGCTGACCTATGCGCTGGCGGTTCCTGTGATCTGGTATGCTAGCCGCGACTGGGATATTCGTGGCCGGTATTTCCATGCCATGATGCATTTCCTGCTGATGGGGCTAAGTGGTGCTTTCCTGACAGGCGACTTGTTTAACCTGTTTGTGTTCTTTGAAATCCTGCTGATGGCCTCCTATGTATTGTTATTACATGGACAAGGCAAAGCCCGTTTCCAGCTCGGTATTCACTATGTGACCATTAACCTGCTGGCTTCTGCCATGTTCCTGATTGGTTTGGGAATGATCTACGGCAGTGTCGGTAGCCTGAATATGGCCGATGTCGCGCGCCTGATCTCAACGCTGCAACCAGACCAGCACAAGCTGGCCGTTGCCGGTGCCCTGCTACTGTTTGCTGTGTTTGGGATTAAAGCGGCAATGCTGCCGGTCGGTTTCTGGTTACCAAAAACCTATGCCGTAGCGACCACGCCAGTAGCCGCTGTGTTTACCATCATGACCAAGGTCGGGATCTATGCGATTCTAAGAGTCAATGGCACGGTCTTTGATGATGAGTACAGCCATCAGATTCTGATGAATATCCTGTTATTCATTGGTCTGGTGACTTCACTGTATGGGGCCTTTGGTGCCATCGGCACGGATCGTCTGCGCCGTTTTGTCGGCTTTATGATCCTGTCTTCTGTCGGCACCATTCTGATTGCGATTTCCCTGAATACTACCCAGGCCTGGGCCGGCGGTCTGTACTATATGGTACATAGTACCGTGATTGGCGCGACCTTCTATCTGCTCTGTGGCTGGATTACTTCGCAGCGCGGTGAATACAAGGATCATTTCAAGATCGCGCCGCAGATGAAGCAGAATACCTTGGTGTCGATTGTTTACTTCCTGATTGCCCTGATGATGGCTGGTCTGCCCCCATTTAGCGGCTTCTTCGGCAAAATTTTTATTTTGCAGGCCACTGCCGATTCACCTTATCAGATACTAATTATTATCACCGTGCTAGTGGTAAGCCTGCTCAGTATTCTGGCTTTTACCCGGGTCGGTTTTATCCTGTTCTGGCGTTCCAGCAAACCGGATGAAAACATGCATTCTGAAGCACATGCTCAATATCAGGCTCTGCCAAAACGTGCGCCGGCTCGTAACGATAAGGTGATTTACCTGTTGCTAGCTGGACTGATGGCCTATGTGGTATTTGCTTCACCGATCTATAATTATGCTCATAGCACAGCCGTGCAGATAAAAGACCATGCCATTTATGAAGCTGCCTTGCTGAAGCGTGATGCCGAAGGCAATGTGATTAGCGTACAGCCATTTAATCCAGAATATGTGCCGGAAACCAAATATGGTGGTGAAGTCCAAGATGCAAATGCACATCTGATTCCTTATATAATTTCGCCGGCGACACTGGAAGGTAAGAATATTTCTGAGTTTAAGCAACGCCAGATTCAGGAACAACAGCATGAACAGCAACGTGCACCAAGCGATAACCAGCTGAAACCACAAGGAGGACCATAATGAAAGAATCATTCTTGCGCCGCTGGTTCCCTCACCCGCTGGTTTCGGTGATTGTCGGCATCAGCTGGGCCATGCTGAATCATAGTCTTGATACTGGAACTCTGGTGACGTCGATTTTTCTGGCTATCCTGATTCCACGACTGGTCCGCCCCTTTATTGACTACACCCCGAATATTCACTGGCTGCCCGCAATCCGCCTGTTTTTTGTGGTGATCTGGGATGTGATTGTGGCCAATATCAAAGTCGCCATATTAGTGCTGGGTCCAACCAAGAACCTGCATCCGAAATGGTTCCGGGTACCGCTGGATACTGAGCATGAGGAAGTGAATGCTTTGCTGGCAATGATCATCACCACCACACCAGGTACCGTGTCTGCCGGAATTGACCAGGACCGCGGTGATATTCTGGTGCATGCCTTAAGTACCGATGATGAGGCAGCAGAAATCGAAACCATCAAACAGCGTTATGAACGTCCACTGATTGAAATTTTTAGTGCACAGAAAGGAGAACAGGTATGACCATCCTACCCTATGCTTTGCTGATCAGTCTGGGCGCTGTGACCATTTCTATGTTCCTGTGTCTGGCGCGTCTGGTTATGGGTCCCTCCATTGTCGATCGCCTGCTAGCACTGGATACCCTTTTTCTGAATGCGACCTGTCTGGTGGTGATCTTAGGGATTTACTGGACCAGCACCTTTATGTTTGAAGGAGCTTTACTGGTGGCGATGCTAGGCTTTGTCTCAACCGCCGCACTGGCACGCTACTTTACCACCGGCCATGTGATCGATTAGGAGAATACGGATGCAGCTTTATTTAGAAATTCTGGTCTCGGTTTTCCTGATTATAGGTTCATTCTTTATGGTGATTGGTGGGATCGGCATGGTGCGTTTGCCGGATCTGTTTATGCGTCTGCATGCCCCGACCAAATCCAGTACTTTGGGCCTCGGCAGTTTCCTGATTGCTGCGATGATTTTCTCGGCGATGTTTGGCCGCTTTGGTTTTGCCGAGATCCTGATTACCCTGTTTGCCTTTATCACTGCACCGGTATCTGCAAACCTGATGGCGCAGGCTGCGTTACATCTACGTTTGCGCTCGATGAGTGGTGAAGTACCCGAAGCATTAGAACGCCCGTTACCATGGCAAAAAACGCGTCGTCGCGCCTTCTATGAAAAAAAGAATCGTGATGAAGATTTAAAATAGAAAAGGCTTTCATCCTTCATTTTCTTTTCTCCCTCTGGGAGAAAAATAAAAAAGAGGGTGTAAATATAAATGAAAGCCCTTTTTCTTTATTTATTCGTAAGCGTCCGCTGAACAC
>NZ_JPQO01000211.1 GCF_000773685.1 Acinetobacter sp. HR7
GTCAATGCGTAAGTCCTATATCAGTTACAATCAATCGAAAAAATCACAAAGTGCAGGTTTTAAATGTCTTCTATCATTGCAACGACGGCAGTACGCGGTCGCTTCCTCGATATCAAGAATACGGTTGCCCAAGCGCGTGAAATTCACGACCAAGTGCGATATGTAGAAGATGGTTTGCTAATCACCCAGAACGGCAAGATTCAGTGGTTTGGTAGCTGGAAAGAGGGCCAGCAGTACCTTCCGGAAGGAATTGAGGTTCAGCATTATCCTGAACAGCTGATTGTGCCAGGCTTTATTGATACCCATATCCATTTCCCGCAGACCGAGATAGTGGGAGCTTATGGCGAGCAGCTACTCGAGTGGTTAAATACTTATACCTTCCCGACTGAAATCCAATTTTCCGACCCAGCATATTCCAGCAAAATCGCCGAGTTTTTTGTAGAAGAATTACTGAAAAATGGCACTACGACAGCGCTGGTGTTCTGTACCGTACATCCTGAGTCGGTAGATGCTCTATTTAGTGCTGCTGCAGCGCGTAATATGCGCCTGATCGCAGGTAAGGTACTGATGGACCGTCATGCACCCGAAGCACTCACCGATACAGCAGAATCGGCTTATCAGGATTCTAAAGTCCTGATTGAAAAATGGCATGGTCAGGGTCGTAACCTGTATGCGATTACGCCACGCTTTGCACCGACTTCGACACCAGAGCAACTAGAACAAGCCGGCAAGTTGAAAGCCGAATATCCGGATGTGTATGTGCATACCCATCTCAGTGAAAACAAAAACGAGATCGCCTGGGTCAAAGGGCTGTTTCCAGAACGCGAAGGCTATCTGGATGTCTATCATCATTATGGCCTGACCGGGCCTAAGTCTGTGTTTGCGCACTGTGTACATCTGGAAGAGCAGGAATGGGACTGTATGCATCGGACCGACTCCGCCATCGCTTTCTGTCCGACATCAAATCTGTTCCTCGGTAGTGGCTTGTTCCCACTGAAAAAAGCCTGGGACAAGCAGGTCAAGGTGGGACTTGGTACCGATATCGGCGCGGGGACTTCATTTAACCAGCTGCAAACCCTGAATGAAGCCTACAAGGTACAGCAGTTACAAGGTGAAAAACTCTCGGCTTTTGAGTCGCTATATCATGCTACCTTAGGAGGTGCCAAAGCCCTGAGTCTGGATGATCGTCTGGGTAATTTTAATGTCGGTAAAGAAGCCGATTTTGTGGTGCTGGATCTGAATGCAACAGCGTTACAGCAATTACGTCAAAGTCGGGCCAAAAACATCGAAGATGCTTTTTTTGCCCTGATGATGCTTGGTGATGACCGCAATATTGCCGCGACTTATGTTTACGGAACAGCCGTCTATGTCAAAGAACAATCCGCTCCAAAAGCCTGAAAAATCAAAACGTCGTCGCTAGCTAATCCTGTCGGCGATAGCACTCGGCTGTGCTTTTTTACTCAAGCGTGATTCACAAGTGCCGAAAAAATGATTACATTAACACAGGGCGAAACAGGTGCATCTGCCTGCCGGATGTATTAAAATTGCTGATATATCAGGTGTTGCAGGTCAACACCTTTTTTATTTTGCTATTTTTACTTTTTTAGGTATCTACCCATGACCGTTCAAATGAGCGTAATGATTTCCGCTGAAGAAATTCAAGCTAAAGTCAAAGAGCTTGGTGCTCTAATCGATGCACACTATGCCAATAGTGATAAAGAGCTCGTGCTCATCGGTTTATTACGCGGTTCAGTGATCTTCATGGCGGACTTGTGTCGTGCCATCAGCAAGCCGCATGAACTCGACTTCATGACTGTATCCAGCTACGGTGGTGGTACGGTATCAACGCGTGATGTCAAAATCCTGAAAGATCTGGACGGTGAAATCCGTGGTAAGGATGTGCTGGTGGTGGAAGACATTATCGACTCAGGTAACACTCTCAGCAAAGTACTGGAAATTCTGCAAACTCGTCAGCCAAATTCGATTGAGCTGTGCACTTTGGTCAGCAAACCTTCACGCCGCGAAATCGAGCTGGACGTTAAATTCCTGGGCTTTGAAGTCGAAGACAAATTCATTGTCGGTTATGGTCTGGACTATGACCAGAAATATCGCCATATTCCATTCATTGGTGAAATTGGCCTTTAAGACTGAATACGTAAAAAAGTGGCTTCAAGCCCACTGCTGTCCCATAGTTTG
>NZ_JPQO01000212.1 GCF_000773685.1 Acinetobacter sp. HR7
GCTTAACTGACTGGCATTAGGATAAACCAGGGCTTTTTGTCCGATTCGGTAAACAGATTAACGTTTAGAGAATTGAGGACGTTTACGAGCTTTACGTAAACCAAGTTTCTTACGTTCAACTTCACGAGCATCACGAGTAACGAAACCAGCTTGACGAAGAGCAGGTTTAAGAGTTTCGTCAGCAGCGATCAGCGCACGAGTGATACCGTGACGGATAGCGCCTGCTTGACCACCGATACCACCACCAGCAACAGTGATGTAAAGGTCATATTTTTCAGTCGCTTCAAGAAGCTCAAGTGGTTGACGAACAACCATACGAGCAGTCTCACGACCGAAGTATTGTTCTAGAGAACGGTTGTTGATTACGAGTTTACCAGTACCAGCAGATAGGAAAACACGTGCAGTTGCGGTCTTACGGCGACCTGTACCATAGTTAGTAGCCATGTGCTGTATCCCTTAGATGTCCAAAACTTGTGGCTGTTGAGCTGTGTGAGGATGCTCAGCACCAGCGTACACTTTCATTTTCTTGATCATTGCATAACCAAGAGGACCTTTTGGCAACATACCTTTTACAGCGCGTTGGAAGATTTCTTCTGGTTTGTGAGCAACTAATTTTTCAAAGTTAGTTTCACGGATACCACCAGGGAAACCAGTGTGGCGATAGTATTTCTTGTCAAGTGGTTTGTTACCAGTTACTTGAACTTGCTCAGCGTTAATAACAACGATGTAATCACCAGTGTCAACGTGAGGAGTATAAGAAGTTTTGTGCTTACCGCGTAAACGACGAGCGATTTCAGTCGCGAGACGACCTAAAGTTTTGCCAGAAGCATCAACAACGTACCAGTCGTGTTGAACTTCAGCTGGCTTAGCGCTGAGAGTTTTCATTAAACCACTACCTATTATAGTTGGTTTGGACTATGGAAGCTGTCCAAACAAAAAGGAGACGAGATTCTAAACGAATACGTGAAGAATCACAAATGAAAATTAAAAATTTCAAGCGCTGTATTTTAATCAATCTCTTTGGCGAAGGGAAGGAAAAATCAACAAGAACGATGAAAAACTGACAAGATATTTGTAACTTGGCTTTTTACCCATGGATAGCGTTCATTATCAAAGACAAAACGGATTCCTACACGCAGGTAATACGGAATGAGGCTATAATATTGAACAGCTTAGAGAATCGAGATGAAGATGCTGCCTTTATATGTCACCAGTGGTGAACCTGCCGGAATTGGTCCTGATATCTGCCTGAGTCTGGCCGATCGTGTTGATGAGCGTCCAGTGGTGGTGCTGGCGGATAAGGAAATGTTAGGTGAGCGTGCCCGGCAGTTAAACCTTGAGGTTGAACTGGTGGATTATCAAGGGCAAACATCTTCATCTGAGAAAGGCCAGCTTTATGTTGAGCATGTCCCACTCAAAGAACCTGTAAGCTTGGGAGAACTCAATCATCATAACGCAGCTTATGTGCTGGAGCAGCTACGTCGTTCCGCAGATTATGCCATGTCAGGCAAAAGTGTCGGGGTCGCTACAGCACCTGTGCAGAAGTCTGTCATTAATGATGCTGGGATTCATTTCAGTGGTCATACCGAGTATTACCAGGAATGCGCAGGTGTACTGCGTGTGGTCATGATGTTAGCCACCAAAACCTTGCGTGTAGCGTTGGCAACCACCCATCTGCCACTTCGTGCAGTCGCCGATGCAATTACGCCTGAACGACTGCATCAGGTCATTGATATCCTGATTCACGACCTAAAATCCAAATTTAAAATTGAGCATCCGCATATTCTGGTCTGTGGTTTAAACCCACATGCAGGTGAGGGCGGTTATCTAGGGATGGAAGAGATTGAAGTAATCAATCCGGTACTGGAAAGCTACCGTGCGCAAGGGATTAACATGAGCTTAAGTCTGCCCGCTGATACCCTATTTACTCCGGAAAACCTGAAAGATGCCGATGCGGTGCTGGCGATGTATCACGATCAGGGCTTACCTGTGCTAAAATCGCAGGGCTTTGGTGAAGCCATCAATATTACTTTGGGCTTACCGTTTATCCGAACTTCTGTCGATCATGGCACAGCACTCTCCCTCGCAGGTACAGGCCTTGCGAAAAGCTCAAGCTTGCATGTGGCTGTGGATTTAGCGCTGGATTTAGCGCGTCAATGATCTCGTCTTTATTACACGTTGGAAATGTCTATGTATCAGATTAATGCCTTAAACCCAAAAGATGAAGGGCATCACACGCGTAAGCGTTTTGGTCAAAACTTCTTACATGACCAACGTGTCATTGCCAAAATTGTACGTTCGGTGAATCCACGTCCGGGCGACAATGTTGTCGAAATTGGTCCGGGTTTGGCTGCTTTGACTTCACCACTGATTGGTGAATGTGATGCATTGACGGTGATTGAGCTGGATCGTGATCTGGCGGCTGGGCTACCGGGACGTGTACCACATCCTGAACGTCTGACGATTGTTGAAACCGATGCACTGAAATTCGACTTCTCGAAATTGTTTGAAGAAGACCGTCCACTGCGTGTTGTCGGTAACCTGCCTTACAATATTTCGACACCACTATTATTCCATCTCCTGGAATTTGGTGACAAAGTCAAAGACATGCACTTCATGCTGCAAAAAGAAGTGGTCGATCGTATTACCGCAGAACCGAATACCAAAGAATATGGTCGTCTGTCAGTCATGATTCAGTATTACTGCAAGCCGACTTTCCTGTTTGAAGTGCCACCGGGCTCATTTAACCCGCCACCAAAAGTAACGTCTGCGGTATTCCGTCTAGAGCCTTATGACGTGAAACCAATCGTGGCGAAAAATGAAAAAGCCTTGGCACGACTGGTGTCACATGTCTTTACCCAGCGTCGTAAAACTTTGCGTAACAGCTTAAAAGGCATGCTGGTGGAAGATGGTTTTGAAAAAGCAGGCGTGGATCCAATGGCACGTCCTGAAACCTTAACGCTCACTCAATTTGTTGCTCTTTCAGATCAAATGGTAGATGCATAAATGTCTCGCGAAAATATTCGATACAACTATGTGATTGGTGATGTGCAAGGTTGTTTTGAAGCCTTGAAAGCATTGCTGAAAAAAATTCAGTTTGATGCGGATCAAGATTTTCTCTGGTTTGCTGGTGACCTGGTGGCTCGAGGCGAAAACTCGGTGGGGGCACTGCGTTTTATCAAGAAACTGGCAGAAAATGGCGCTGCAGCGACGGTATTGGGAAATCATGACCTGACGCTGCTGGCTTGTGCGCGTGGCCTGAAAAAAGTCAAAGATAAAGACAATGTCTGGGATGTAATTAACGCCCTGGAAAGTGATGATCTGATCGACTGGTTGCGTAAACAACCTTTGTGCCTGTTTCCGAATGAACAGACAATTTTGACTCATGCGGGTATTCCCTTGAACTGGACCGCTGAACAGACTGCGCAACTGTCCAAAGAAGTCGAAGCGGTGCTTGCTCATGAAGACTTTGATGTGGTCGATGCTTTCCTGAAAGAGATGTATGGTACTGAGCCTGATCTGTGGTCAGAAGATCTGCAAGGACATGAGCGTTTACGTTGTATTGTCAACTATCTGACCCGTATGCGTCTGACCGATGCGGAAGGCCGGATGGAGTTCAGCTTTAAGGAATCGCTGGATGATCCAATGCCGGAAGGCTTTAAACCATGGTTTGAATTTGAATCCAAAGCGGCTCAAACCCATCAAATCCTGTTTGGTCACTGGGCTGGCCTGCAAGGCAAGAAAATCTCGGATTGCATCCAGAATGTAGATGGTGGCTGTGTCTGGGGTAATCAGCTAATGGCCTTCCGTCTAGAAGACCAGCAGATGTTTGCAGTCGATAATCCAATGTTCTGATTTATTCACTTATGTCTTGTCCTGAAATAGA
>NZ_JPQO01000213.1 GCF_000773685.1 Acinetobacter sp. HR7
TTTGAATCTGCGCTATGAATACACCTAACTTTTTCAACTAACTACAAATGTGTCGCACTTGGGATTTGAATCTGCGTATATTTAAAACTAAAACACACCATAAAAAGAAGAATATGATGTCATTTGTACACTCTGCTTCAACATACAGTACCACGGTTTTTATGCAAGGTCTGCGCAAACAATTGCAGCAAGCAGAACTGCAACATAACTTTTATGTCAGTGATGCACTGCAAACCGTGAACTTTGATAATAGTCCACAAAGCCTATTACGTCTGGATCAGTTCTTCTTTGCCTTTAAAAAACATCTGGGGACTTTAGCACCAGACTTTAGCAAGACCCTGCAAAAGCTGAATACCGTACTATTCATCACCAGTCATATCGGATTCTTCATTTGCTCTGAACTAAGCTATCCGGAACACTGGCTTAGTCTGGAAGAGCTGAATATGTTTCCTGTTACACCAACCACTGTCCTAACAGATCCACAGTATTATTTTGGTCTGGATATCGGTGGACAGATCGTATTTCCAATTGATTATGTACTGAAACATTTTTTTACTACAGAAACCACTTCCAGCATTAGTGAAGATATCCACGCGCTGATTCATAAGCTGCAGAACCAACAGCAAATAGATTTACAGCAGAATACGCTTTCTGACTATAGCTACTATTTTAAGTATTGTTAATGTGTAAATGAGGCATAAAAAAAGCTCCCGATTTGGGAGCTTTTTTCTGCTTTAGCTAAAATTATTTAGCGTATACAGGGAATTTTGCACACACTGCTTCAACTTTCGCTTTTACAGTGTTGATCACAGCTTCGTCACCTTTGCTGTCCAGGATGTCAGCGATCCAGCCAGCCAGTTCACGAACTTCTGCTTCACCGAAACCACGAGTCGTTACTGCTGGAGTACCGATACGGATACCAGAAGTTACGAATGGAGAACGTGGGTCGTTTGGTACAGAGTTTTTGTTCACAGTGATGTGAGCAGCACCTAACCAAGCATCAGCGTCTTTACCAGTGATGTCTTGTTTGATCAGAGATAATAGGAACAGGTGGTTCTTCGTACCGCCAGAAACAACGTCATAACCGCGTTCGATCAGCACTTCAGCCATTGCTTGCGCATTCTTAACCACTTGTTGTTGGTAGGCTTTGTATTCAGGTGCCATTGCTTCTTTGAAGCAGATTGCTTTCGCAGCAACCGCGTGAACCAGAGGACCACCTTGGTTACCTGGGAATACAGCTGATTGAAGTTTTTTCTCGATTTCTTCGTTTGCTTTCGCTAGGATCAGACCTGAACGTGGACCACGAAGTGTTTTGTGAGTCGTAGTTGTAGTTACGTCAGCGATTTGCACTGGGCTTGGGTAAACGCCAGCAGCAACCAGACCCGCAACGTGTGCCATATCAACAAACAGATAAGCGCCCACTTTGTCCGCAATTTCACGGAAACGCTGCCAGTCTACGATTTGGCTGTATGCAGAGAAACCAGCCACGATCATTTTTGGCTTATGCTCAAGTGCCAGACGTTCAACTTCTTCGTAGTCGATTTCACCAGTTTCTGGGTTCAGGCCGTATTGAACTGAGTTATAAGTTTTACCAGAGAAGCTTACTTTCGCACCGTGAGTCAAGTGACCACCGTGAGCCAGGCTCATACCCAGAACAGTATCACCAGGGTTCAGTAAAGCCAGGTAAACTGCAGAGTTCGCTTGAGAACCAGCGTGTGGCTGAACGTTAGCGTAATCAGCACCAAAAAGTTCTTTAGCACGGTCAATTGCCAATTGCTCAATTACGTCTACATATTCACAACCGCCGTAATAGCGTTTGCCTGGGTAGCCTTCTGCATATTTGTTAGTGAGTTTTGATCCTTGTGCTTCCATTACTGCAGGTGAGCAGTAGTTTTCAGAAGCAATTAACTCGATGTGCGCTTCTTGGCGAGCATCTTCGTTCGCGATTGCTTGAGCTAGTTCTGGATCAAATTCAGCAATAGAGATATTGGCAAACATTAGCGAGGTCCTATTAAATTAGGGCTTTTAAGCCGTGCTAAGATTGGCGCGTATTGTAGCATGAACTTTGCCATTTTCGATCATGAACTTTATTCAGTTTTTGATAAATTTTGCGCATTTTTGGAGAAAAATCTGGCAAAGCCAGTAAAATCAAATTATTGAATTGCTTGTGAAGATTTTTATTACTTAAACTTTAAAATCCTGGCTGACTATTTTTTAACTTTATATGCCTAGTGAATTCCCTCGCCCTACTCCAAACCCGGCTGATTTTATCAATTACATTTTTCTGAGCATTCTTATGAAATCTCTTTTCTCTCATCATTTTTTACATCCTATAATTTTTACTAAAAGAAATGCTGTTTTTGATGATTTCACCCATGAAAACTGTATTCATCTTCTTGCAGCTTAGCTTTACTGCCCTTTATAGTTACAGTATTCAATCTCTCACGTCACGGTAAAAACGCATGCAGGCCATTATTCTTGATACTGAAACTCATACTCTTAACGGTCAGCCGATTGAAATTGCTTATGCGCCTGTAGAGATTCTCGATCATAAAATCAGTCTGGATAAAAGCCGCTTGTTTGACCAGCTATATCGCTGTGATGAACCGATTTCTTTTGCTGCCATGGCCGTACACCATATTCTGGAATCAGACCTGGAAGGTCAGCCGCATTACAGCAACTTTAGCCTGCCTGAAGAAACCACCTATATCATTGGTCATAATATTGACTATGACATCCGTGCCATTGAGAAATGCGGTGTAGATACCTCGAAGATTAAAGCCATCTGTACCCTTGCCCTGGCGCGCCGCGTCTGGCCAGATGCCGAAGCACACAATATCTCTGCCCTGATTTATATGATTACCCGTGGCAGCGACCGTGCCCGTGAAATGATCCGTAAAGCGCACCGTGCCGATATGGACATTATCCTGACCGCGAATATCCTGATGCATATCGTGCATCACCTGAAAATCAGCAGTATTGAAGAACTGTATGAAGTGTCCGAAGATGCGCGTATCCCACGCACGATTAACTTTGGTAAGCACCGTGGCACTGCCATTGCAGAACTGCCACAGGACTATGTGCAATGGTTATTGCGTCAGGAAGACCTCGATCCATACCTACGCAAGGCGTTGGAGAATAACGCGATTCTGACTTTATAACGGTTTCTATATTACTCCCTGAATATTAGATTCAATACTCAGGGATATTTTTTCCATTCAAGAAATTCAAATTTTTTTAAATATTCATCGCTTAATTCCTCAGAATTTTAGTCTTTAAAACTCTTAACTCATTATTTTTTAGAATTAAAAATATATGATTTATAAACTAAGTTATTATTTTTATTAAAGTTCAATAATTATTCCTACAAAAATTAAGTCAATCTTAGACTTTCGCGTGATGGAAAGCATCTTCAGACAGGTTCATATAGAAGTGATTGAAATTACTCTGATCACGTTCATGCAATACTATCTCGAATTTGATGCCTTTGATAATCCCATGCAGCTCAGCAAGGTGGGCAACTGGGTCATTACCTTTGTCAGTGCTGCCGATGAACTTGAGAATGTCCAGCTGGCGATTACCTATGTCCTGCCTCGCCAGATGAGTGATGAGCTACAGCCACGACGCGTACTGATTCATAAGACTGAAAATGAACAGCAATGGCTGATTCAATATATTGAATGTTTTGACAGTCAAAATAATAAAGAAGTCCAACTACCCCCTTCAGATGAACTGGCACAGCAAACCCTGCAACAGATTCTGGATGAATTTGACCGTTATGATGTCAATGTCCAACTCATTTCTGTTGAAGCTTAAATCAAACCTAGCCCACTATCGTGGGCTTTTTTAGCTTTCTATACATTCTCTAAATAAAGTGTAAATACATCAATTTCTGTAAAGCAAATTTCATTTTATAGAGATTCATCTGCTCTCCCAGATTTAAAACATTCGACAAAAATAAAGCCCATCATCAGATGAGCTCTATCGGTTTTAATCGTGATGATTATTGTGGTGCGGTTTTTAACAATGCTGCCAGCGAATCATGTTCCATGATCCGGTAAATACAGTCATTGCGTTCACTGTTAAACAATAATTCAATGCTTGGCCGGATAATTTCACCATCGACCATAATATATTCAACCTGTTGAACAATACGGCGGGATGGGTCAATCTCCTTGGCACCTTCATGCAGCAATGCTTTCGCGTCAAGAACCTTGCCATACTGGTTTTTGACTTTTACATCGATCATTTCATCTGTCATCGTCCTGCCCTCCCTTAATTCTGATTCTACGATTTCTGCATTTGATTTCTTATAGCACAGTTATGAAAAAGACAAAGGAGGAAAAATGTAAGTATTTTTAGCAGGATAAGTTAAATTAAATAATATAAACTTAGAATCAAATAGATAATTTAAGAGAATTTTCCAGACTCAAAATTGCAGTTACATACAATATTTATTGCCTCATCTTTTCATGAAAATTTTGACATTAAAAAGCCCGCATCGCTGCGGGCTCTGTGTTGGATGGCTAGTGCTAGATTTATTGTCGGAACCGAAGTTCTGACTCAACTAACTGTCATTGATCCGTACAACTAAATGGTAGCGTCGTTTGGTTTTTGACCTACCGTGAGTACAATATAGATCGCATAAATTGAGGGAACAATACCCTTTTACATTTCTAAAAGTAGATTTATACAAATTTTAAATTGAGTTTTTTATTAAATCCGCTAGTCTTTCAGACTTCCGAAATCACGCATTTCAGCGCAAAATAGCCTGTCTTTTCTTTTTGCTTTTCCTCATGACCTGGCAACTGATATTAAGTGATCTGTATCGCTATTGCGGTAACACTTCATCAAAATCTTTCATCAAGAATTATCTGTTTAACCGAGGCTTTAACTTTAGCTTCTGGTTACGTCTGGCTGCTTCAAAATCATGGATTGCCAAACTGGCTTATCCGATTTTTTATTACAAGAAAAAGAAATACGGCATCGACATTCATTGCACCACGCAAATTGGTTATGGGCTGTATATCGGTCATGGCGGGCCACTGGTGGTCAATCCAACCACGATTATTGGCAATAACGTGAACCTGTCCCAGTTCACTACCATTGGGGCTAACGGTGGCCGGCAGGCGGCAACTATTGGCGACAATGTCTATATCGGCCCAAATGTCTGCATTATTGATGATGTCAAGATTGGCAATAATGCCACCATCGGTGCGGGCAGTGTCGTGACCAAGGACATTCCGGAAAATGCTACGGCAGTCGGTAACTACGCCAAGGTGATTCATTACAATAATGCTGGCACTTCAGTAAACCGTCGCTGGTCTATTCCCAAACCATAATTTTCACGATACTGGATTAGAAAAAGCTGATCTGATCCAGATTCTCTTTCACAATCTGCAACCAGGCCTTTGCAGCCGGTGTCATCGCGACCGTTGTATTCCAGGCCATGCTAATAGTCCAGCGCATGGATGGATTTTCCAGCACACTGATACTGAATTTTTCCTGATCCAGCTTTTCGCAGTAAATCTTGGGAAGCAAAGTAATCCCGACATCCAGATCCACCATTTTGGCAATAAAGTCCCACTGGCTGCTTTTACAGACAATATTAGGCTCAAAACCCACCTGATGGGCCGCCTGAATAATCATGGGATTGAGTCGAAAGGTATCATTAAACAGTAAAAAAGATTCTTCTTTCAGTTCAATCAAGGAAACCGTTTTCCGGTTTTTCCAGGCTGAAGTCTTGCGTGACAGCAGACACATCGGTGAATCGATGATCGGGATACTGTTTAAATTCGGCGGCAAATGTCCGAGCAAAATCCCCACATCAATCTTTTTCGCCAGAATCGCATCTTCAATCGCATTCGCGCCAACTTCAAAAAAGCTCAGTTCGATATTCGGATACTGTTTATGGAATTGGGCGATCAGCCGGCTAAATAAGGTCGAACCGATCGGTGGCAAACCAATGGTTAGTTTGCCCTGTTTAAGTTGCTGGATTCTCGTGACTGTTTCAAATATCCGTTGCTGTTCATCCAGAATTGTCAGTGCATGCTGATAGACCTGCTCGCCGATATAGGTCAATGCCGTATCGCGCTTCCGTCCAGCCTGCCCTTTATGAAAAAGTGGCGCACCAATTTCTTCTTCCAGGGTATCAATTGCCTTAGAAATGGTCGGCTGGGTCACCGAGATTTCTTCAGCTGCCAGACTGAAGCTTTGCAGCTGCACGATCTTCACAAAAATATTCAGGCTTTTAAGATCCACCAATTATTCCAATTCAGCATAATTTTAATTTTATTATTCATAATATAAGTAATCGGTCAATTTTAAAATATAACCATAGTTTCAAGATATTGTGATTCATTATGCTGAACAAAACTAAATGGGCCCGGATTGGCCTGATTATTTTTCAGCTTCTCCTGCTGATTGCCATCTGGGAAATAGGCGCGCTTATCCAGCAATGGCTGGATTTGCCGATTTCTGGCGGCGTGATTGGTCTGTTTCTGGTATTGGCTGCCCTACTTAGCGGCGTGTTTAAACTGCAGTGGATTAAAGCAGGTTCCAGCTTTATTCTCGGTGATCTGGTACTGCTATTTGTACCTTGTGTGGTCGGTGTCATCAAATATAAAGGCCTGTTCCTGGCCCAAGGCTGGCAGTTGGTGCTGGCTGTCACCCTTGGTACCATCCTGGTCATGGTCATCACCGCTTATACCGTATTCTGGGGCTTTAAGCTGGAAGCAGCCTGGAAAGCCAAACGTGAAGTCAGCTTGCGGGAGGCTGAACAGAAATGAATACTGCTTCCCTGCTTTGCGTCATGGCCACCATTGTCTGTTATATCCTGGCGAAAAAGCTGTACCGTAAATTTCCCTATTTACTGCTGAATCCAGGGCTGTTTGTGCCATGTGTGATTATTGTCGGCATGAGCCTGTTTCATGTCTCTTATGAAACCTATATGCAAGACAGCAAATGGATTATGTGGATGCTAGGGCCAGCCACTGTGGCTTTTGCAGTGCCAATTTATGAATACCGTAAAGTGATCCGGCAACATGCTTTTTCAATCAGTCTCGGCATTGTGGTAGGCATGATTGTGAGCGTGATTAGTTCCTTCTATCTGGCCAAATTGTTCCAGTTTGATCAGGAAACAACGTATAGCTTGATGGCCCGTTCCATTTCAACGCCTTTTGCCATGGAGCTGACGTCCAATATTGGCGGCTCGGTTGAACTGGTGATTCTGTTTACCATGATTACCGGAACAGCAGGTGTGGTATTTGGTGATTTACTATTAATAGCGATGAAGCTGAATTCCCATTTTGCTCAAGGTGCTGCTTTTGGTAATGCTGCCCACGGTTTTGGTACCAGTAAAGCCTTTGCCCGCCATGAAGAAGAAGGTGTTGCTGCTTGCCTGACCATGGTACTTGCCGGGGTGTTTATGGTGCTGGTTGGACCTTATCTGATCCGTTTTACAGTTGCCATTCTCTAGAATATTTCATTAAAAAAACCAGCTTATCAAAGCCGGTTTTTTTAATTCAGGATATACAGGAATTAACCTGGAATCATTTCCGAGATTTCTTCACGTGACCAGATCCGGTGTTTCATAATCAGTTGTTTCAGCTCAGGTGCAACAGCCATAAAGTCCTGATGGGTTAAGGTGCCTTCATCTGCGACCAGACCGAGTGTATTGATCAGGTCAGCTTTCTCACCAAGCAACACAATTGGCTTCAAGTGTACATAAGCTTCGATAATATAATGTTTGGCTGTACCATCTTTCAGCACCTGCTCATAGTTGTCACCATCCACCATGACGACTGCATCATAAAGTACTGAAGGCTCACCGCGCTGCATACCGTCAGCCATCACTGTGGCATTGGTATTACTCACCACCGGCGCCGGGGTTGGTGCTAGCACTTCTGCAATGGCACTTTCCTCCTTGGCCCATGCTAATACAGCATCGACATTGGCTTGATTCACTTTATCATGAACCAATACGGCAATTTTCTTACCTTTAATGTCTGGTGCCGGGAAGGCTTCCAGCGAGATTTTTTTCGATGGTGTCACTTCTGGCAATTGTACATTTAGCTTTTCCGGGGGAATCACAATACCTAATTTGGTCGCCACCTGTTGAGCCAGATCCAGATCGATATTGCACAGTATTTCCAGTACTTCACGCTCACGAATTTGTACGCGCTGCACCTTGCTCAACTCAAATACATAGGCATTCACTGTATGGCGCTGCTCGTACGGGGTCAGGCTACGATAGTACAGACGTGCCTGGGTGAAATGATCACTGAAGGATGCACTGCGTTCGCGGATTTTACGGCCATCGATGCGTTCAGCATAACTTTCAAAACCCCCATTGGATGCTGCAGGTGTGGTTTCAGTTGGCCAATTGTTGTCGATCGAGTTTGGATCATAAGACGCCTGTCCACGATGAATCGCACGCTGGTTATAACCATCACGCTGATTATTGTGGAATGGACATACCGGCTGATTAATCGGAATTTGATGGAAGTTCGGTCCACCCAGACGAATCAGCTGGGTATCGGTATAGGAGAAAATTCGCGCCTGCAATAATGGGTCATTGGAGAAATCAATACCCGGTACGATATGTGCCGGACAGAAAGCCACCTGCTCGGTTTCGGCAAAGAAATTGTCAACATTACGGTTTAGGACAAAGCTGCCTATCGGAGTCACTGGCACCAGTTCTTCAGGGATAATTTTTGTGGCATCCAGCAAGTCGAAATCAAACTTGTGCTCATCTTCTTCAGGCACGATTTGTACGCCCAGTTCCCATTCCGGATAGTTACCTGATTCAATCGCATCATATAAATCACGGCGGTGGAAATCCGGGTCACGGCCCGCCAGTTTCTGTGCTTCATCCCAGGTTAGCTGGGTCAGACCTTGCTTTGGCGTCCAGTGGAATTTTACGAAGACAGCCTCGCCTTCCGCATTGATCATACGGAAAGTATTGACGCCAAAGCCTTGAATTGAACGGAAGTTACGCGGAATAGCACGGTCCGACATCGCCCACATCACGGCATGCGCAGTTTCAGGCACTAAAGAAACAAAATCCCAGAAGGTATCATGTGCTGTTTGTGCAGTTGGAATCTCCGTATGCGGTTCCGGTTTCATGGCATGCACGAAATCCGGGAATTTGATCCCGTCCTGAATAAAGAACACCGGTGCATTATTTCCCACCAGGTCATATACCCCTTCTTGGGTATAGAACTTCATGGCGAAACCACGGATATCCCGTACTGTATCAGCTGAACCACGCGGCCCCTGTACAGTAGAGAAACGCACAAACATTGGCGTTTCACGCTCGGTATCGGTCAGGAAAGCGGCCTTGGTAAAACGCTCATTACCCGGATAGGCTTTAAATACGCCATGTGCCGCAACACCGCGCGCATGCACAATACGCTCAGGGATTCTCTCATGGTCAAAGTGGGTCATTTTTTCCTGAAAGATAAAATCTTCCAGCAAAGTTCCGCCACGACTACCCGCCCTTAGGCTGTTCTGGTTATCTGCAATTTTCACCCCCTGGTTAGTCGTCAGTGCCTGACCAGTGGCATCACGGCGATAGGCATCCAGCTGGGCATTTTTTTCATTGTGATTGTTTAAATCTGGGCGATCTGTGCCTGCTAGCTCACTTTTAGACTCTTTCATGTGATTTCCTTATTATTGCTGTTCAGATAAAAACCTGCGGCTCGGCGCTACTGTTTCTATCTTGTTTTATTTAAATCTCGACGAGTTCTCACTCTCATTTGAAATAGTGTTATGACTGATGAAGTGCCCATCTAAAATACTATGTGGTTTGCAGAGGTGTTGTAGCGCTTTGTGACACTGTGTACTGATCGCTTAATCTTTCAGGAGTGGTCTGTATGCTATGTAGCAGATTGATGATCTCAATATCTCTTCATGTTATTTTCGAAAGTAATGATTTTATTTATGTTGTTATAAAACAGCTCTTTATAAAATATTTATATATTAATTTAATTTTTTATTGATTATTTTGATAATAAGAGTATGATGAAACTCAAATACAAAGTGTTGTCATTTAATTATCTTTAAGTCTCGTCGTTTTTAAGTTTTTATTAGCATTCGTTTTTTCAGATTATCATTTCAATTCTTTTCTATTTGCATCCTGTTTTCGTTTATTTAATTCGAAAAATATTACAATTCAAAAGGTTATATTATGTCTAATACCGTAACTGGTACCGTAAAATGGTTCAATGAAACTAAAGGTTTCGGCTTTATTCAACAAGAATCTGGTCCAGATGTTTTCGCTCATTTCCGTGAAATTAACAGCTCAGGCTTTAAAACTTTATTCGAAGGTCAACAGGTTTCCTTCAGTATTGTTGACGGTCAAAAAGGCCCCAATGCCGTAAATATTATTGCACTTTAAGTCGTAATATTTCGATCAGGGAGCCTGATGACAGGCTCCCTTTTTATATGTTTAAAATTCTGATTTTCTCTTATTGGCACAATAGGAAAAATTATTAAAATAATAGGTAACACAATGAATCAATTTAACAATTTAATTGCAAAAGCCGCGAATGGCACCGAAATTCTTGTTTCTCTCATTCCTTTAAATAAACAGCAAAATACCCATCAGGGCTTTAAGTGGGTCGAAGTAGGTAAACGTGTTTTACTTGAATCTGGAAATATCGTAGATCTCAATCTGGATGGCCGTTCTTTTTATACCAAGAGCAATGAGCTGTTTAAGTTTAAAGAGCGGATTTGCTAATTGTCTCGCTATAAGTAATAAATTCTTAAATGCCATCTTTTAGAGATGGCATTTGTGTATCTATATTCCTATTAGGGAAATAGCTACTAACCTTAGAACTAAGCTTTTTAATTAGAAAAAATAATAAAGAAGATGGTGCGCTCAGCGTGCATCT
>NZ_JPQO01000214.1 GCF_000773685.1 Acinetobacter sp. HR7
ATTTTGCTAGTCTAGAGCCTATCTGATTCATGGAAATTTTATGGGAAATATCTGACCGTACTGTTGATCCCAATTTTCGGATTTTTTGAAAATATTTTAATATGGCAACGTGTTAATTTTATTCATAATGGTCAGGTAATAGCACCTATTTCGCTTGGGCTGCTATTTGGATTGTCCCTTTATATACGTTCATAATTTTTCAAAATTAATAATTGATTTAAGATACCTCTATCATTTTATTCCTTAAAGGAACCTCCCATGTCTGAACTCAATCTCTACATCACCTTATTGGGCGGTAAACATGAAAAAGCCAATGTAGAAGTGCATGATATAGTTTTAGTGATCAGTTCAGATATAGAGTCAGCTTTTCCATATTTAAGAGAACAATGGTTTGGTCTGCAAAAAGGCCTGCATGTTGATGGCTGGATGAAAATCAATGGTGTCAGCTATCAGGACAAAAATTATCGGGTTCAAATTGCGGATACGCCTGTAGATAAAGATTTAAAACTGTTCCTGATTAATCTGGGGGCATATCTGCCAGATCAGTTTGGCGAGATTCATAAATACTTAGTCGTGGCTGCAAAAGATAAAGCCGAGGCTAAAGCTCAAGGCAAACTGGCCATCGAAAAAACATGGTTTAAACCTCATACCGATGCAGTAATTGATGTTGATGACTGTTTAGAGTTAAAAAAAAATTAATCAGAAATTTGTGCATCTGGTCGAAGGGGATTTTGAACCAAACAGCTTTAAAAATGATTATCTGATTATTCCGTAATTAAAAATGGCTACATCCTTTGAGGTAGCCATTTTTATCTTTAACCGGCAAGCTGATCATCATCCTCTAATTCTGTAACCACCCATTCATCACCAATAAATTTCCGGTCTGCTGCCTCTCCATATTGCAGATCAAACACTTCATTTAAAGTCGGGTCACGTTGAATCATGTGCTCTAATCCCACCAGTATATAGTCATCCTCAGCCAAAGGTTCGGCTGTTAAAAACTGCCAGTCACCGTCGCGTTCATGTAGTACGGTGACTATCGGCTGATTCTGTTCCAGCCATTGTTTGGTCGTATAAATCCCTAAATGTCGTGGTTCACGGAATTTAAAATCGGCATTTCGGTCCAGCAAAGGCTGGTCATATTCAAAAACTTCCTCAAAGCCTTCTTCCCAAGGAAATTTATCATTACGATCGGTCCAGACCATTTGTAAGGCTGGAAACTCTCTATCCTGATAATAATTTAATGCAACACCGAAATAATCTGCGATATTTCGACGGTCAACTTTTAAAAACTTGCAGCGGCTTTCTTTAAAAAAGATGTTGGGATAAGTGTTGTTAAGCTGAATGCGCTGACCTTGTCGAATGATCTCAGCGACATGATTCAGAATGGTTTTACTCAGTTTGGCGGGCAGGCCAAAACAGATAATTTCCGGATGCTGGTATTTTTCATAAAGCCCGATGCTATAACTAAACGGTGGGGAGTAATCCGTATGCATGATGGAAATGATCTGCACGCCATATTGCTGAATATTCTGTCTGGTTTGCTGTAATAAGGCATTACGATCCGGGCAATGATGTTCTTCTGTATGTGGCATGTTTTTTATTCTTTGAATTATTTGCTGATCAACATACAGAAGATTTCAGAGTTCGACAAATAAAATTGTCTCAGGTTTATTTATAATTTCTGGAAACCTTCACATAGTTCTGGGCAGAATAGGGTAAAAATGCCAGTTCTTTTTCAGTTAATGGACGGGCTTTTTTGGCTGGGCTGCCCATATAGAGCCAGCCACTTTCTAAGACTTTGCCCGGTGGTACCAGTGTTCCGGCACCAATCATTACATCATCCGGAATCACCACATCATCCAGAATAATACTGTTAATCCCGATCAGAACCCGGTTGCCAATGGTACAGCCATGTAAGGTGACATGGTGGCCAATGGTGACATCTTCCCCGATGATCAGAGGTGAACCTTCCGGTTTGTCGGCTTTCTTGTGGCTGACATGTAGCATGGCATGATCCTGCACATTCGAGTTCTTGCCGATGCGGATATGATTGACATCGCCACGGACCACGGCAAAAGGCCAGACCGACACATTTTCACCCAGTACCACATCACCCACGACTACAGCCATCGTGTCGATATAACAGGAAGCCGCAATTTGCGGTGTGGTATCCAGATAAGGTCGAATGTTGTGGCTCATGGCAGTATCATCCTGAAATTTTAAGGGCATTATAAAATAAAAAAGCACACATTCGAGGAATGTGTGCTTCTGCTTTAGTCTGAACTAATCTGTCAAATGAGGATTAGAACAAGTTGCTAAAGAATTGCTTGATATGATCTAGCAGACGTGAAATAAAACCAGCTTCTTCAACAGGTTTTAGTGCTACCAGCGGTTTTTCAGCAATCACTTTACCATCTAAAGTCGCGATGTATTTACCTACCACTTGACCCTGTTTTAACGGTGCAGTCAGTTTCGGTTGAACTACCAGCTGAGTCTTGATGGCATTGGCTTGGCCTTTCGGCATAGTTACGTTGAAGTTTTCAGCCAGACCGATCTGAACTTCTTTGTCTTTACCAAACCAGACTTTAGATTTCGCTAAAACCTGTTTTGCAGGTTGAATGTTTTTGGTTTCGAAGTTTGCATAACCCCAAGCCAGCAATTCACGTGTTTGTGATGCACGCTCGTTCATAGATGGCGCGCCAAAAATCACTGAGATCAGGCGAGTTGGACCACGTTTTGCAGAAGTGGTCAGGCAGTAACCCGCTTCATCAGTATGACCAGTTTTCAGACCATCTACGCTTGGGTCAGTATACAGCAGGGCATTACGGTTACCTTGCTTAATCCCGTTAAAAGTAAACTCTTTTTCAGAGTAGATTGGATAGTATTTTGAACTGTCCTTGATGATGTGCTGTGCCAGCGTCGCCATATCTTTTGCAGTCGAGTAATGACCTTCTGCAGGCATACCGGTTGCATTGATAAAGTGCGTATTGGTCATGCCGATACGTTGTGCTTCTTGGTTCATCATATGTGCAAAGGTGCCTTCGTTCCCTGCAATATGTTCAGCCATAGCTTTAGACGCATCGTTACCTGACTGGATGATGATACCGCGCAGCATCTCAAGTGCTGTTGCTGTGCCATTTAACGGAACGTACATACAAGATTCAGCGCTGCTGCCACGGCACCATGCTGATTCGTTCATACGTACTTTTTCATCTTCAGTCAGTTCACCGCTTAACAACTTCTGTTCAATGATGTAACTGGTCATCATTTTGGTCATTGAAGCTGGTGCTAATTTCTCATTTTCATTTTTAGCAGCGAGGATTTGCCCAGTTTCGAAGTCCATCAGTACATAAGATTTATTATTTAATTCTGGTGGAGCAGATAACACTGTTGCTGCATAGCTGAAGCCGGGTACAAGGAGGAGTGCAGCAAGGGCGGTTTTTGGGGTCATTCTAGTTAGTTCCAGTTTCTTGATGTAAGCACGAAGAGCCTAGCATTTTAGGACAAAGCTAGACGGACTTCTACGGGTCAGAGAGGCTTATTTCACAGGTATTTTCGACTTATCGGACGAAATAAATCAGGATTTACTGTAAGTGGTTAATTCTGTACAAATCGCTTGATTTTTCTGTGCTCCAGCTTTTTGCGCATCTTGTTGTGCTTCTTTCAAAATTGGCTGGAATTTTCGCTCTTTACTGAGCTGATTTAGGGCTTGAACCGGATTTTTTTGCTCTGGCAGATATTCTTTGACCAGTTGCTGATAACCTGCATTAAATTTGTCCTGATCTTGGACCATCGCTGGACAGATTTCTGAAAGGACATAAATAGCAGCCAATTCCTGATGGGTGACTTTTTCTGGTGTCACCTCAACATTGGCATCGGCCGCATGGCTTTGCATACTCAATAAACTTAAAGATGAAATACCCAAAATAGCGAAAGTCTTAATAAGTGTTTGTTTCATTGAAAATCAGAAGCTCAAAATAACAACGGGGATAGGCCTAGATTAATCAAATTTTCTGGAATGAAAAGAGTAAAAATGTAAGGAAATGGAATAATCAAGAGATAAGTAAAAAAAAAGAAAGGTAGGACGATGGCTAAGCATCGTCCTGATCAGTCTACTTAAAACAGCAAACTTAAAGGTCTTGTGAGATCAGGTCATTACAAATGGCTTGCTGCTCGTCTTTCGCTGTGTGTTTGGCTTCGGCACGTGCATCCTGAAGTACCGACTGATATTCGGCATCAGACTGGATTTTGTCATAGGTCATGGATTTGTCAGAGTAGTCAGACAGGTATTGGGTTACCAGTTTCTGAACATTCTGATCCAGCTTGGCATTTTTGCCGACAATACCCGGACACACTTCGGTCAGGACTTGCACTGACGCCAGATCTTCCTTGATAGTCAGATCGACTTCGGCAGAGAGATTTGCAGCTGAGAAAGCAGCTGTGCTTAAACCAGCAGCCATGGCAAAGGCTGCAGCAGTTACCCCAAGAGATTTTTTTAGCATGTTGAACCGCATATTTTAAAGATGGATGTTGAAGCATAAATATATATAATTCTTGGGCTAATACAAATTATTGTCCCCACCAGTCATTTTTTCGGGGACAGGTATGGGAATGTTGAGTGAATATTTTAATTTCGAATGATGATGGCGTCTTTGCTCCAGGTATTCAGGCGTTGGCACAGGCTTTAAAACCACTGGGCCGCGTGGTGATTGTGGCACCTGAAAGTGAACGTAGCGGATTTTCCAGTGCTTTAACCCTGGATCGCCCATTGCGACCGATTCAAATCTCTCCTGATGTCTGGGCAGTAAATGGTACACCAGCGGACTGTGTTTATCTGGCTATGAATGGACTGTTTGATGTCGAGTTCGATCTGGTAGTCAGCGGTATCAACAGCGGAGCCAATCTGGGGGACGATGTGCTGTATTCCGGTACGGTAGGTGCCGCATTTGAAGGTCGCCTGGCTAAACAGCCTGCATTAGCAGTCTCTTTATGTGGTCAAAACGTTCGTTCTTATACCTCACCAGAAGATTACCGTGTTGCAGCGCAATGGGTACATGACTTTATTGTCGGTGGGTTGCCGATCTTGCCTGAACGCCATATTTTTAATGTGAATATTCCCGACCTAAGTGAATTAAAAGGTACCAAGGTTACTTTCCAGGGACGTCGTAGCCAGTCCAAACCGATTACCAGCCATGTCGATCCACGTGGACGTCAGGTGTACTGGATTGGTCTGTCGGGTGAAGCGGTGGCGATGCCAAAACATAAAGGGACTCAGGTGGAGTCTGACTTTTTTGCCATCGCCAATGGCTATGTGAGTGTGACCCCAATTCAGATGGATGCCACAAACTATGACGTACTTCACGATTTGCAGGACCAGATTTTAAATTAAATCTGGGGAATGTTATAACTTTGTGAATAGTTTGATATAGCAACCTTTTTCGTTGTGAATTTTTGCTAATCTTATCGGGTTTTTGCAACCGTATAGATGTTAGAGAGGAAAATAATGTTCCTGGTGTCACCAAAACGCTTTATTGCTGTGCCTGCAGGCATGATGAAAACCCTGTTTCTCACGTCAGCAGTGATTTCATCGCTTATCATCACAGGATGTGCGACTAAACCTTATGTGCACAATTCAGCGCGTTATGCGGCAGCTCCGGATTTCTATACGGTTCGTTCCGGTGATACCTTAAGCGGGATTGCAGCGCGTTATGGTCTTAGCTATCTCAGCATTGCAGAAATGAATGACATTCCTGAGCCATATCGCATCTATGTCGGGCAATCGATCCGCCTGAAAAATACCAAACGTAGCGCGACGACACAAAGTGTTGAATCTGCAGCACAGATCCAGCGTCAAACTGTTGCGGTGCCAACCACAACACCTACAACCAAACCAAGTACGACAACGACGGTGGCTAAACAGACGACCGCACCTAAAGTGGCGACTCCTGCGCCAACCGTTACTCCGGCACCAGTCACTAGCTTACGTTGGGTAAAACCATCGAATGGTCCAGTGTTACAGGCCTTTAATCTGGCTTCGAATGTTAAGGGAATCCGTTATGGTGGTAATGCTGGCGATCCAGTCTTTGCCGCAGCAGATGGGCAGGTGGTATATGCAGCAGATGGCCTAAAAGAATACGGTAATCTGGTACTGATCAAGCACATTAACGGTTACATCACCGCTTATGCACATAACAGTAAACTTAACGTAAAAAGTGGGCAAAATGTAACGGCTGGTCAAAAAATTGCCGAGATGGGTTCAAGTGGTACAACCCGTACTATGCTTGAGTTCCAGGTACGTTTGGATGGTAAACCGGTGAACCCGGCAACTATTTTACCAAATAATTAAATAAATAATGCAAAAGCAAAAATTCACCGTATAATACAATGAGTTGCTTTTATCAAAAGATGGGGCACCTCATAAGTTTAGAGGGGAATTTATGTTAGACCAACTTCGAGCAATGGGTGTATTTGCTTGTGTTGTAGAAAAGAACTCGTTTAGCGGAGCTGCACGAGAACTGGGAATTACAACCAGTGCAGTGAGCCAGCAGATTCGTTCGCTGGAACAGGATATGGAAGTCATTCTATTAAACCGTTCCACACGAAAATTGAGTTTGACTGAAGCAGGTCAGGCTTTTTTCTATAGCTGTCAGGAAATGCTATCCGCTGCAGAGCGTGGCAAAGTCCGCATTAATGAGCTGCGTGATGATTTAGTGGGTGAACTGCGTATCGCGGCATCTGCAGAACTGTGTTCTATGCATGTAATTCCTGCACTGTCACACTGGCTAACTGCACATCGTGGTCTGTCTGTTCAGTTTGAAACCCGTGACCAGCAGGCAGAATTGCTGGATGGTCGTGTTGATATCGAATTGCGTCTGGATCAAGAGATTGATGACAGCAATGTTCAGCTGGTGCCACTGATTCAGATTGAACAGCTACTCGTTGCTGCACCCAGCTACATTAACCAGTCTACCCTCATCGCACAGCCGGATGATCTGAAACATCATGAGGTTGTTTCGCTGAACTATTTAAAAAATCATCAGCAGTTCAGTTTCCAGCATGTCAATACAGCGCAAAAAGTTGAACTGGAACTGGCTTCACGTCTGAATACCAACAGCAGTCTGGCCGCTCAGTCGCTGTGTCTCAACGGCAATACCATTGCCCGCATGCCTTATCTAGATGTACAAAAAGATTTAGTTAACGGTGCTTTGGTAGAAGTGCTGCCGGAATGGAAATTACCAGCATTAACACTGTATGCAGTACTGCCAAAACGTGAACAACAACCGACAAAAATTCTTCGTTGTCTTGATACTTTACAACAATATTTTAGCCAGCTTGCTGGGGGACGTTTGTTGCAAATTGCATCATAACTGCACAGAATTCCAAATAAAAAAAGCCGCATCAAGCGGCTTTTTTATTGCTCTGACTTTAAAAATTAAGCCAGATAATCCTTGATAATGGTTACCACACGATCCACCAGCTGGTCAGCCTGTTCCTGCGTGATGTTCAGGGTAGGTAACAGACGAACCACATTGCCAGAAGTGACATTAATAATGGTTTTGTACTGATCACGTGCGATATCAACCAGATCACCACATGGTTTAGGTAGTTCAATACCGATCATCAGACCAAAACCACGTACTGTTACATTTTGGTCAGCCAGTTTGTTACGGAATTGCTCAACAATATATGCGCCTTTTTCAGCGGCATTTTCAACAATGTTTTCTTTCTGGATAATATCGATCACGGTGTAAACGATACGTGAACCCAGTGCAGTACCGCTATAAGTCGAACCATGGTTACCTGCAGTTAGGACACCAACGCCACGGCCTTGGGTCATGACTGCACCAATCGGGAAGCCATTGCCCAGACCTTTGGCAGTAGTCAGGACATCTGGCACGATGTTGGTGTGTTGGTAAGCAAAGTATTTACCAGTACGGCCATTACCTGTTTGTACTTCGTCCAGCATCATCAGCCAGTTGTGTTTATTACAGATTTGACGGATTTCTTCTAGATAGCTGAAACCTTGAGGTGCAGTATTGACACCACCTTCACCTTGGATCGGTTCCACAAATACGGCAACGATTTCAGGATGGTTGATCGCAGCTTCTTCAATTGCTTCGATATCACCAAATGGTACACGGATAAAGCCTTCAACCAGTGGGGCAAAGCCTTCCTGAACTTTTTTGTTACCCGTTGCAGACAGGGTCGCTAAAGTACGACCGTGGAAGGAATGTTCTGCTACAATAATTTTTGGTGTAGCGATGCCTTGCATGTGACCAAATTTACGTGCGATTTTGATCGCACCTTCATTGGATTCAGCACCACTATTAGAGAAGAAGATTTCTTCCATGCCAGAGACTTCAGCCAGTTTCTGTGCAGCCGCGGTTTGCCAAGGCACTTCAAACAGGTTGCTGGTGTGGATCAATGTTGCTGCCTGTTCTGCAATTGCTTCCGCAATCACCGGATGGGCATGGCCCAGACCACATACTGCGATACCGGTCAAAGCATCCAGGTACTCAGTACCATCTTCAGTATAAAGATAAGCACCTTGTCCTCGGACAAAACTGATCGGCTGACGGCCAAATACCGGCATTAAGTGTGAAGGTTGATCAGTTTGCACAGGAGCAAGGGTAATGTTGTTCATGACTAACTCTTATCTGTTAGGTGGATTGAAAATAGGTTTCAAAGATGCCATATATAGACATATATGAAAGGTTCTATATAAGCAAAATCTCAAACAGATTAAAAGCTGAAATGTAAATAAAACATGAAATATTGTTTTAGACATACTGTTTTAGTGGAATTTGAGTATAATGCGAGGCAGATTTATTGAGGATATATCAATGACTGAACAAGCACGCGATACAGAAGCGTTAATTCGTGACCAAATTGCCAAACACGCAGTACTTCTATATATGAAAGGCACACCACAATTCCCACAGTGTGGCTTTTCTGCTCGTGCGGTTGAAGCACTCAGTCAAATTGGTCGTCCATTTGCTTATGTCAACATTCTGGAAAACCCTGACATTCGTGCAACTCTGCCACGTATCGCAAACTGGCCTACATTCCCACAACTATGGGTAAATGGTGAGCTAATCGGTGGTAGTGATATCATGCTTGAAATGTTCCAGAAAGGCGAATTACAACCGTTGATCGAACAATACAGCCCAGCACCTGAAGCTTAATTTAGTGCCAAGCTGATTTGAATCAATAAAAAAGCGCTTTGATAGAAGCGCTTTTTTATGCCCAGAATATAAGAAGAGGGCAGCATCAAGATGCTGCCTGATCATCTCCATTATCCGATTCCTGAGTTTCAGCTTCTATCACTTTTGATTCAGCAATCAGGACTTCGGCCAGTGTATCCGGATCTGGAGTCACTTCTTTCACGACAGCTTTATCTTTTTTCTTTTTCTTCTTTTTTTTCTTTTTCTTTGGCTCTTCTTCCAGCTCGGCACCATCTTCCAGCGCCTGCCAGTATTCCAGCTGTTCCATCACCGCGGCATAGATCGAGTTCTTGCTGTAGCGGCCTTTTTTGTCCATGGTGCCAACCGGACGTGCCATCAGGATTTCAAGGGCCTGATCAATGGTATCAATGGCATGGATATGAAACTGACCGGCTTCAACCGCAGCAATCACATCTTTACGCAACATTAGATGCTGCATGTTCTGGCGAGGAATAATCACACCTTGTTTGCCAGTCAAACCTTGCAGTTTGCAGGCATCGTAGAAGCCTTCGATCTTGGCATTTACACCACCAATGGGTTGTACCTGACCAAGCTGGTTCATGGAACCGGTAATTGCCCAGGACTGATCAATTGGTAATTGGCTAATCGCAGAGATCAACGCCGATAGTTCTGCGACAGTGGCACTGTCACCATCAACCTGACCATAGCTTTGTTCAAAGGCCAGTGCGGCAGAGAAGTGCAGCAATTGTTCACGGCCAAAATGTGCTTTCAAGAAGGAAGCCATCAACAATACGCCTTTGGCATGTAGTGAACCACCAAGTTCGACACTGCGTTCAATATCCAGAATGTCACCGCCGCCTTGATAGACTGAAGCCGTCAGGCGTGAAGGCAGACCAAATTCGACATCTGCATAATGAATCACGGAAAGGGCATTGATCTGACCCAAGCGATGACCACGGGTTTCAATCAACTGGGTACCGCGTTTCAGATCCTGCCAGTACAGCTCACGCAAATAGCCTAAGCGGTATTTGCGGTGATCCAGTGCCGTGTTGACATGTTTTTCTGACACCATCTTGTCACCTGCTTTATGCGCATGATGATGGGCTTCACGGATCAGGTCACCCAAAGTGAGGGCATGTAAGGACAATGAGCTTTGGTCTTCGGCCTGACGGCTGGAATCGGTCAGCAGGGCAGCCAGTGCACTACGGTCAAATGGCAGAAGTTTGTCGGCCTGCACATAATCCGCGATTAGCTGCATATAAGCCTGCTCATTTTCGTCATTACGTTGTAATGTATCTGTAAAGTCAGCGCGGATTTTAAAGATACTACCGAGCTCAGGTTCCAGCTCCAGAATCTCGTAATAAATTTCCGGTTCTGCCAGCAGCACGATCTTGATATCCAGTGGAATCGCCGCGGGTTCAATGGAGATACTGCCGGTCAGGGTCAGCATATGTTCTAGTGAAGACAGTTTCAACTGACCAGATTTAAGCGCACGTTTCAGACCTTGCCATGCGTATGGTTGTTCGAGTAGCTGTTCGGCTTCAATCATCAGGAAGCCGCCATTGGCTTTATGCATCGAACCGGGACGAATCAGGGTAAAGTCCGTGGTAATAGTACCGTTTTGGGTCAGCTGTTCCACATGACCGAGCAGGTTGTAATGGGTCGGGAAATCTTCAAAAATCACCGGTGCGCCGCTGTTCGGTTTATGGGTCACCAGCACATTGGCCTGATAACGTGCGGGAACACGGCTAAATAGGCCTGGCATAAAGTCATCTTCTTCCTGTTCCAGCACAATCTCGACATTGTTAATAATGTCTTCGGCATAGTGTTTTAGGTATTTATCCAGACCTTCGACATCTTTGTATTTCGCCAGAATCTGTTCCATGCGTGGCAATACGACCTGCTTGGCAATGTCACGATTCAGTACCTGTACCTTGTCACGAGCATCATCTTCCAGGTTTCCCAGATGCAGACCGAGACGTTCCAGCTTCTTATCCATATAACGGATATTGGCTGCAATTTCGGCACGATCTTTATTGCTTAGTGAATTCAGCTCGTCCTGGGTCATTTCCTGTAATTTGTTATCAATGACATGCACAGGGACGAAGCAGTGTTCATCATTGCGTGACACCAGTTTTAGGTCGTATTCTTCACCTTCACGAGTCAGTTCGATCAGTGCTTGTTGCTGTTCATCTCCCGTTTGCTGGCGGATGTTTTCAATGCGGTTGTGATAGGTTTCTGCAGTAAAGCGTCGTTCTAATTGTTTTAGAATAGTCTGCCAACTCTGGTGCAGCATAGTCTGGAATTTGGGACCTTGGCCGCTTGGAAATTTCAGGGCAATCGGTTGACGCTGGTTCTGGAAATTATTGACATAAACCCAGTCAGATGGTGTTGGCGCTTCCTTGGCATGTTGCTGCAGCAAACGTTTCACCATGGTGCGTTTGCCCAGACCGGCTGTGCCCACCGCAAAAATGTTATAGCCAGAATATGGCAGGGCAATACCAGCTTCGACTGAGGCACGCGCACGGTCCTGACCCAGGAAATTATTCAATGGCTTGATACGCTTGGTTGATGCCGGAATCGTATCCATGTTCGGAATACGGGTCAGTTCATTCGGTTTCAGGCGCGTCTGTTCTAAAGTAGGCTGTATTTCGCTTTGTTCAAATGCCGATTTTAATAATTCAGCTGGGTTTTCTAGTGGCGTTGTAGTCGTAATCGTGTTTGCTGTAATAGTTGAATGAATTTGATCGAGTCTTTGGGTCACTGTTTAAAGTCCAAAACGAAATGGTGCATGTATACGATTAAGGTATACAGGATTAACTGCAAAATTCAAGCCGACATATCGCTTTTGCTGTAAAAATAAATTAGCCTGAAACAGAAAACCGTAATTCTGGTTGAAAGATATTGTATTAAAGGATTGAATAGCACTACTGGAATTTTCTGGAAAATAATAAAGCAATGACAACACAAACAAGGGGCTGGAAATCCGCCTTTACAGCATTCCTGGATCGGCGTGCGCTGATCATGCTGTTTCTGGGTTTCTCAGCCGGTGTGCCAATTCTCCTGATCTTTTCAAGCCTGTCGCTATGGCTCGGAGAGGCGGGAATCAGTAAAAGTGCAGTGACTTTCTTTAGTTGGGCGGCATTGGGTTATTCTTTTAAATTTGTCTGGGCACCGCTCATTGACGAGTTGCCGGTACCATTCCTGACCAAAGCCTTGGGACGCCGTCGAGCCTGGCTGTTGATCGCCCAGATCCTGATTGTCTGTGCGATTTGTATCATGGCAATGTCAGATCCAGCTTTGGGACAATCGCATCTACAACAGATGGCGTTCGGTGCAGTCTTGCTCGGTTTCTCGGCAGCCACCCAGGATATCGTGATTGATGCCTATCGTATTGAGCTGGCCGAAACCCAGATGCAAACCGTACTGGCTTCGACCTATAACGCTGGCTATCGCATCGGGATGATCGTGGCTGGTGCAGGGGCACTGTTTCTCGCCGCTTATTTAGGTACCGCGAAAGGTAACTATATCTACGATGCCTGGAAGTGGACCTATCTTGCCATGGCGGCTGTGATGCTGGTGGGAATTATCACCACCTTGTCGATTCGTGAGCCACAAGTTAATCGGGTATATAAGGAATATGTCCGTAGTGATTATTTCCGTCTGATCGGCGTGTTCTTTGTCTCAGTGATCAGCTTTGTGCTGAGTTATGTTTACTCAGGCAATCTGGTCAGTATGGTCACCGAACAGCTAGCCATTACTGACACGTTTGCCTTGTTTGGGCTTGAGTCTTTACGTTTTATTGGTTCAGGTGCAGTGGCATTTGCCGTGGGTAGTACCCTGGTAAAAATGGGTGCCGTAAACCGGGAAATGGCCTATGAAACCTGGGTCAATCCGGTCGCGGACTTCTTTAAGCGCTATGGTCTGAAACTGGCACTGGTGTTGTTATTGTTAATCGGTTTTTACCGAGTTTCCGATATTATTGCTGGCGTCATTTCCAATGTGTTCTATCAGGACCTGAATTTTAGCAAGGAACAGATTGCTGAAGCGGTGAAAGTCTATGGCGTGATTTTCTCACTTTTAGGTGGTTTCCTTGGCGGTTTATTAGCCCAGAAGATGAACATCATGAAACTGATGTTTGTCGGTGCGATTCTGGCGAGTTCAACCAATCTGATTTTTATTGGTTTGGTCAAATCCGGTCAAAAGCTCAATCCAGTTGATGTACAGGTCGGGCGGCAGCATTATCAGGCTGAAACTGATGATGTCGGCTACTGGAAAGTGAGTGTTCCGGCTCAGGTACTGGCAACAGGAAAACAAATTCAGGTACAGGCATCGTATGCCAATGCTGCTGATGTAGATAATACAGTTCAGCTGAGCATGCCATATTTAATGCAAAAAACTGGCTATACCCAGCTGCATATTTTACCGATTACCAGTGACAACCAGCTGTATGCCAATGAAAATGGCAGCATTGTGGTGCGTGGTCAATACTTAGGTCAGCCATTAAACGACAAGCAAAAAATTATTTATGAACTGAATGATGAACGCTTTGATGCCCAGCTGGAAGATCAGGGGGTATTTACAGCAGCGATTCCGGCTGAGAAGCTGAAAAATGCACCAGCGCATCTGATCAGCGCAGTATTGATGAATGGTGATGTTGCACTGCAACAGGTTACACATGTCTATCAGACCAATGCTGCTGAGAAAAATGGCAAATCTCTGGATGTGGATATTCAGCCATTGGCAGCAGTCGATCCAGCAAATCCCAAAGATATCGAAATTAGCGGTAAGGTGATCAAGCCATATAGTAATGCCTGGCTGTATTTTGCCATTATCGTGGATAACCTGGCAGCCGGTCTGGCCGGTGCTGCTTTTATTGCTTTCCTGTCCAGTCTAACCAGTGTGTCTTTTACCGCAGTTCAATATGCGATTTTTAGCTCATTGATGACCCTAACTCCTAAGATTTTAGGTGGATATTCAGGTACTATAGTGACCAATATCGGTTATCCGAACTTCTTCTTGATGACCACATTGATCGGGATTCCCATCCTGATTCTGGTGGTTTGGGTCGGAAAGCTGCTCGGTGAACACCAACAACAATCTAGCAATAAGGATGAATAATATGCGCATGCTGCATACCATGCTACGTGTAGGCAATCTGGAACGTTCTTTAGAGTTCTATACTGAAGTGCTTGGTATGACTTTACTTCGTAAGCGTGATTATGAAGAAGGTCGTTTCACATTGGCATTTGTTGGCTATGGCGATGAAGACAACAATACCGTGCTTGAGCTGACCCATAACTGGGATACAGAAAGGTATGACTTGGGTAATGGCTATGGTCATATTGCCATTGCGGTGGATAATGCCTATAAAGCGTGTGAAGAAATTAAAGCTCGTGGTGGTAAAGTCGTGCGTGAAGCTGGCCCAATGAAAGGTGGTGTCACTGTGATCGCCTTTGTAGAAGATCCAGACGGTTACAAGATCGAGCTGATCCAGCAAGACCACAACGCACGTAATAACTAAGTGACACGTGAATAATGCTGTAATGTTTATTTGGAGATATGATCTAAGATCATGAATTCAAGTGATCATTACAGTAATGAAATGCCCGGAATCTGTTAAGATAGCCGGGCATTTTTATATCAAACAATAAAATTCGAGGGATAAAGGCACATGCTTAAGCTGTTGGCATTGGACCGATTTACCGTACTGCTGTTTGTCATGGTGATACTTGCCAGCTTTGCTCCGGTGTCCGGACAGGCAGCGGAAATTTTCTCCACCATTACCACTGTGGCAATTGCAGTCCTATTCTTTCTGCATGGTGCTAAACTGTCCCGTGAAGCAGTGATTGAAGGTTTAATGCACTGGAAATTGCATACGCTAGTATTTGCTTTTACCTTTGCCTTGTTCCCGATTCTTGGGTTGCTTGCGAAACCCGTGTTGGTACCCATGTTAGGGCAGGAACTGTACTGGGGCTTCCTGTTTATGTGTTTCCTGCCATCTACGGTGCAGTCGTCAATTGCCTTTACTTCAGTAGCGCAGGGTAATGTCGCAGGTGCAGTTTGTAGTGCTTCTTTTTCCAATATTATCGGGATGTTTATTACCCCATTGTTGGTGGCATTTTTTATTCTGGGAAAATCCCAGCATGGCTTTGATCCAACCGCTTCGATTATCCAGATTACCTTATTGCTGCTAGTGCCATTTATCTTGGGACAGATTCTGCGTCCATGGGTATTTCCGTACATGAAGAAAATGCCGAAGCTGGTGAAATTCTTTGACCAGAGCTCGATCTTGATGGTGGTGTATGGTGCCTTTAGTAGCGCTGTCGTGGCAGGCTTGTGGCATCAGGTCAGCTTATCGACTTTATTCTTATTAATCTTGGCTTGTTCCGTGTTATTAACCCTCGTAATGGTGCTGACGATTTTCGTGCCACGCTGGATGGGCTTTGATAAGTCGGATCAGAAAACCATTTTCTTTTGCGGTTCGAAAAAGACCTTAGCCAGTGGCGTACCGATGGCGCAGATTCTTTTTATCGGTCAGCCATTGGGCATGATCGTTCTGCCAATCATGATCTTTCACCAGATCCAGCTGATGGTGTGTGGCATTATTGCCAATATGTGGTCGAAACAGATTGAAATCAAAAGCGAAGAATAATTCGCTTCTTGACATTGTTTCACGTATAATACTGCCCAACTTGTTGTGCTTAGCTCTGACGGAATCGTCTCGGTGGGCCAAAAGAATGGTCTGTTATGGTGTTGATCTGCTGAAGCTTCGGTTTTAGCCTTCCTCAGTAGTCTGAGAGTGATCAATTGCGATGACAGCAAAACCTTCTTGATCTTTATGGAGAATCGACCATGCGCGCCGATATTCACCCAAAATATGAAAAACTAGTTGCTACTTGTTCATGTGGTAACGTGATCGAAACTCGTTCAGCTGTTGGTAAAGAAACTCTTTACCTAGACGTATGTTCAGCTTGCCACCCATTCTACACTGGTAAGCAAAAGAACGTTGACACTGGCGGTCGTATCGACAAGTTCAAACAACGTTTTGCTGGTATGTCACGTTCTATCAAACGTTAATACCCAAAATGAAAAAACGGGCAATATGCCCGTTTTTTTGTGTCTGAAATTTGGCTCTTTAATTACCAAACTTCAGGCCCGGTACAGGAGCTTAACGCTCCTGTACATCAATCAGATGATCGAGTTTTTTCTGGAAGTAATCGCCCTGGATAAAGCGGGCATCGACATTCCATGCATTGGCAAATGAGGTCATATCATTTAGTTCACGCAGCAATACATTGACTGGCTTGATTTCCAGGAAGCCAGAAATTTTTTCCTGCAGTTCTTCAGTTTTGGTATTCAGTTTTGTAGCCAGCTCAGGATGGATGGTCACCATATTGGTATCCATCTCACGCAGCAGGATTTCACTGTACATTGAATGACCAAATTCACGAATCGAGATTTCCGCGCCATGATCACGCAAGATGCGGAGGTATTTCTGTGCATCTTCACGATTTAGCAAGATATCTTCTTCAGCAAATTGCAGGGTCAGTGGATGCTGCAGTTTACTGCGAATAATCGTAATCAACTTGGAAATAAATTCAGGGAAGGTACGGTCTTTAAACAGTACTGCACGGTTTAGATTGACGATCAGACGTGCATCTGGATACTGGGTAATGAAGTTGTGCAACTGTTTGCAGGACTCAACCAGAATCCAGCGATCCAGCTTGATGGATAGCTCATCCTCCTCATTCAGTTCCAGAATCTTGGAAATATCCTGCCATTTGTTTTCAAAGATAAAACCGCTGGTCACTTCATATGTGTACAGGTTGGTATCTTCTTTGTCGTACAGTTGCTGGTATTTCAGATGAATCTCGCCACGCTCCAGACATTGACGCAGGGCATGCAGGATGGAACCTGGCATGGCCACTGGTGCAGCGGTTGCTGCCGGGCTGACTGGGGGAATTGTGGCAGCAGGTGCAGGCGTTGGAGCTTTTTCAGGCGTTGGAGTTTCTGCAGGTGCTGCAGCCAAAGTAGCTGAACCAGCGATACTGAATTCCAGACTTGGAGCTGCTTCAGTTTTCGCCAAAGTTTCTGCCGGAATATCCAGCACGAATTCAGAGGATTGCTGTTGAACGGGTAATGGCGTTGAGAAGGCGCGGGCAATTGATTGCTCTAACTGAGCTTCCTCAAGCTTCGCATCAATTTTGCTATGACCGATACGTAAATTAAATGAATAGTCCTGCTGATTCACCTGAATTAACTGAGGTTTGCTCAGGGAGGCCAATCCAACCAGTTTAGATTCCAGAATTTCCTGTGAATCCGCCTGAATCACGCCAACCAGTACATCATGTTCCAGTTTAAATAATGGAATACGGGTCTGTTCTTTTAGGAAAGCTTCAATATTATTGAAGTAACCCATATAAGTTTCCCAATCGGCATTGAGAATACGTGGTTCATACGCTGCAAAAGAGAAGGTGATGAGAGCATTAGCTGCAGCCGGCTCACGTGTGAGCTCGCGTTTCAATAGCTGTAACGGGTTTGGCTTACCAGTGGCTTTTTCAGCAGAGGTGCTGCTTTGTGCGTTGGCTGAATCAATGGTCAGCTGCAGTGCATCTTCTTCACTGGTCGATGCCAAAAATTCCAGTTTTAGCGGATTGGCTGCGGCAACACTAGGATTATTGGAGTGAATTTCAAAACCACCCAGCTCAAACTGGCCTTGGGAAATTTTTTTAAAACGGGTTTTAAACTCGTTTAGTTCTTCAGGTTGTAGTAAGTCCAGTAGAGGTAAGCCGATAATCTCGTCTTCAGATTTCAGATCGAATAATTTCAGATAGTCTTCATTGGCCTGAATATGAATACCTTCCTGAATGGTCGCGACCGCTTTATTGCTGTCTTCGACTAAGGATTGTGCCTGAATTTGTACGGTTTCCAGTTCTTCCAGCAGATGTTGCTGAGTCTGATTCATGCGGCTAAAGGACAAGGCACGCACCAGTCCAACATAAAAGCGTTCCGGGTAATCCAGGTTCAGGATATCGTAAATGCCTTTACGGATATAATCCGCGTATTGCTCCGGCTGATAATCTTCAGGTTTCAGCAGAATCATCGGCAGGTCGGGCTGTTTGGACAGCCGTACGATGCTTAATGCCTGTTCATATTTCAGGTCATAGGCACGACCAAAAATGATCAGATCCCAGTTAAAGTTCAACTGTTTTTCAAAATTTTGCAGGTCATCCAGCAGTACAGCATCGACCTGATATTCATTCCCCGTCAACAGATCACGGATCTGGTTAAAACGAATCTGGTTGTCATCAATAATCAGCAAACGTGTCTCGGTACGTTTTAACTTCTTGGACAATAATGGATTTCTCACTTCAATGCTTCCCATAAATCGTGATTATTGATCTCATTCATCTGCTTATGAATAAAGTTCTTAATGATCTGTTCTTCTTGATCGTTCAATAATTCGTATTCAAAACGAATAAAGCTTTGTGTGATCAGCTGTGCTTTAGTCAGATAAATCTTCATTTCATGGCCATCCACACGAAGGTGAATGGTCTGTTTTTCCCGGTAATTCTGTACACCTGATACGATAATGCTGTTCGATATCTGATCCAGCTGCGTGGTCTGTACCAGTAAGGCCGGCTGGTAATTTTTCACATTACGGTCAGTTCGTGCATAGACGGCGCATGGGAACATGTCATGCGCTAGAATTTCCAGGCCCAGTTCCAGACTCTTTTCAGTCGACTGCTTGATCCAGCGAATCACACCACCGCGCCATTGGCTTTGGGCATTTTCCTGCACCAGAATAAATTCACCGGTTTTTAAATTGGGTGGCGTAAAGCCCGTCCATTTAATCCGGTAACCATTGACGCTGATATCCAGCACTTCAGCATGGTAAATTTGCTTGGCTTCACGATCTAGTGCTTTTAAATGCCCTAAGCCACCCGCTACAGGGCTTTCAGTTGAGCTGACCATATTGCTTTCATTCTGGAAGCGGAAACTGCCATCAATATCCAGGGTTTCCTGGAAATTCTTACCTTTAGATAGATAGAAGTGGGCAACGGATAGGCCAAAACAAATGTTGATATGTGCCGAATACTCATAACGCTCATGACGACGTTCCATGGTCGTTGTCAGCAGGTTATAGATATGGAAATGCAGTGCCGGGGTCAGGAACAGTTTTTCATTGCGTGACAGATACTGAGCATTTTTGGTCTGAGTTCCTGCCAGATGTTCCATCAGGCTCTGGGTGGCAATATAAATACTTGGCTTGAAATGATCAGCCAGACGTGAGTTATAAACTGGTGGTAAGTCCTTGCTGCTATCTACCACATAACGGGACAGCGTGGTTTCTTTTGGCAGAATCTGCACCAGTTTTGCCCAATCAAAGCTACACAGATATAAGCCTTGAATTTCTGCCGGACGAATCTGGTGGGTATTGAAGATATCCAGCAGGATCAGTTGAGCATAGGCCTGCGCAATATTTTGCAGTTCATGCTGGGTACCCAAGACCTGATTGATATTGGTCTGGTGGAAGTTGTTCTGCATCGCAATTTCGAGCAGTTGATGTGCAGCAAGCCATTGGCCCAATACCGGTTTGCCATAGAGCATGTGCTGTTGATACAGCAGCAGGCTGAGTTGTTGCAGGGCGTAATAAATAGACACCATCCGCGCCGTGGTCAGACTTTTTTTACGGCCCATTTTAAACAGCGAAAAACTGCTGTTATTCAGTTCATGGTCACAGCGTTTGGCGATATCGATATAGGCCTTGGCAAAATGACTGCGCAGCAGCATCGCCAGTTCAATAATCTGGTCGTTACGATCAGTGGTAATCAGGCCCTGATTGATGAAGTGTTTTTCCAGGCTGGTCAGGACATTTTCTAATGTAGGGTGTAGTGCCTGAATCAGGTCAAAACGCAGGGTTTCTGAGCACTTCAGTTCAGATATTTCCAGCAGTGCATTGAAAAGTGCTTTAGAAGAGTTACCCAGTTGCAGGATCGAAATTCCGGACACCCATTCCTGCAAAGCTTTCACATTGGATGGGCAAAAACTCAGTTGATCTAGTTTAAGTTCCGTCGGTATTTGAAAAATATCTGAAGGATGTGTACTCATTTATTATTTAACTCAAAATGTTGAAACCCCAAAAAGCGGTGTCTTATTTTTTTCGCCCGCAATTTCCCGAACAAGTTTAGGAACCAAATACCCCGGTAGGCTCGCTAAAACTTCAGTATAAATCTCGTTAATTCGTTCAGGTGACAAATCAAAATGATGCGCCCCTTTTACTTTATCAAGTACATGTAAATAATACGGCATCACCCCAGCGTCGAACAAGCGGTAGCTTAAATCAACTAATACAGGCGCACTGTCATTCACCCCTTTGAGTAACACGGCCTGATTGAGCATGGTAATTTGTTGCTGCACCAACTGATTCAGTTTGCTGCAGGTGAAATCATCCAGCTCTGATGCGTGATTTGAGTGTACCACCAGAATTATACGTAGCCTACTGTTTTTTAATATGCTTGTCAGCTCTTCATCGATTCGGTTTGGAATCACGATTGGCACACGTGAATGTATTCTTAAGAATTTCAGCTGTGGTAATGATTCTAAACGCTCAATCCAGAGTTGAATTTTACGGTTGGACAGGGTCAGTGGATCGCCACCACTGAGAATCACTTCATTAATATCCGGCTGGCTTTCAAGATAATTCCGGATGTTTTCCCAGTCTTCATTCTTCGGTAAATTTGCTTGATAAGGAAAGTGACGCCGAAAGCAATATCGGCAATGTACGGCACAGGCACCTGTTAATGTCAGCAGAAAACGTGACTTATATTTATGCAATACACCCGGCTGCTGGTTCGCCTGTTCTTCGCCCAGTGGATCGGTGACAAAATCAGGATGTTCTTGCAGTTCCAGATGATGCGGTAGCACTTGTAATAAGAGTGGATCAAAAGGGTTACCAAGCTGCATTTTGCTGACAAATGCACGTGGGACTCGCAGTTTGAACTGTTCTGAAGCCAGTAACGCACCAGAAAGCAGTTGCTCAGGTACAAGCTGCAGTTGCTGTAATAATTCCTGTGGATCGGTGATCAAGTCACTTAGTTGTGATTGCCAGTGTTGTTCCTGAAAAAGAAGGTCAGTCATGTAAAAGAATAAATAGAATCAGTTAAAAGCATCTGCTCAGATGCGCGTAGTTTAACAGTTTGTCTATAGTAAAAAGCCAGCCAGATTGGATAAAGTTTGAAAGATCAGCATACTGGATTAAGTTGGAAATCACCTCCTCATGTGAATGTCTGGAACTACAGGACAATGCATGCAGGATGATATCTGACTGTAACTTAAACAGCGAAGCGCTGTTAAATAGGAATTTTTCATTGCGACATAGTGTATTGGTCATTTAGAATACGCAGCATCAAATGAATGTGCATGTGGCATTCCATGTTCGTGTCAGACTTGCTAAATGACATTGCAACAGCCCATAGCATTGATAGATTAAAGTTAGTAAGTTTGGAGTGCGCCAGTCATGGCCTATTATTCTACGAATGAGTTCAAGTCAGGCCTTAAGGTTATGCTTGACGGTAACCCATGTTCAATCATGGAAAATGAATACGTAAAACCAGGTAAAGGCCAAGCTTTTAACCGTGTTAAATTACGTAACCTGAAAACTGGTAAAGTTTTAGAAAAAACATTTAAATCTGGTGACACATTAGAAGCAGCTGACATCGTAGAAGTAGAAATGAACTACTTATACAACGACGGCGAAATGTGGAACTTCATGGATCCTGTATCATTTGAACAGATCGCGGCTGATAAAGTAGCCATGGGCGATGCTGCAAAATGGTTAAAAGATGACTCGAATGAACTTTGTACAATTATGCTTTGGAACGGTGTTCCACTGTCAGTAAGTGCTCCAAACTTCGTTGTACTGAAAATCGTTGAAACTGATCCAGGCGTTCGTGGTGATACTTCTGGCGGTGGCGGTAAACCAGCGAAACTGGAAACAGGTGCTGTGGTACGTGTTCCATTGTTCGTTCAACAAGACGAAAGCGTTCGTGTAGACACTCGTACTGGTGAATATTTAGAACGTGCATAATAGTCTAAAAATAGACTATGATCGAAAGGGATGATGAATAATCATCCCTTTTTTAATGCCTATACATCCAAAGTCTTAGAGGCAGTCAAAAAGAACAGGCGTAAAGTCGCAAGGGAAAAACAGCAGTACCTCGAACAACAAGAATCGCGCTGATTTAATGCAACAAAATATGAGGGATTGAATGGAAACTCTACAAACGAAGTCAAGCATGACTTCGAAAATCATGTGGCTCATCATAGCCATTGTCGGAGCAGTATCCTTTGGGATTCTTGCGCTCAATCGTGGTGAGCATGTCAATGCAGTCTGGCTGGTTTTGGCCGCTGCCTGTATCTACAGCATTGCTTACCGTTTCTACAGTTTATTTATTGCGGACAAGGTGTTTGGACTGAATGCCAGCCGCCTGACGCCAGCACATCGTTTAAATGATGGTCTGGATTATGTTCCGACCAATAAAGGCGTTTTATTTGGTCACCACTTTGCTGCGATTGCCGGTGCAGGTCCTTTAGTAGGGCCAATTCTGGCGGCACAGATGGGTTATTTGCCCGGTACGATCTGGCTCTTGGTCGGTGTGGTATTGGCTGGTGCAGTACAAGACTTTCTAGTACTATTTATTTCGACCCGCCGTGACGGCCGTTCACTGGGTGAAATGGCAAAACAAGAGCTCGGTACTTTTGCCGGCATTGTCGTCATGCTTGGTGCCTTGGGTGTGATGATCATTATCTTGGCGGTATTGGCACTGGTTGTCGTCAAAGCCCTGACCAACAGTCCATGGGGTGTGTTCAGTATCGCTGCAACGATTCCGATTGCACTATTTATGGGTATCTACATGCGTTTTATCCGTCCGGGACGCATTGCAGAAGTTTCTATTATTGGTTTTGTGTTGATGATGCTCGGCATCATTTACGGTGAAAATATCGCGCAACACCCATACTGGGGACCATTCTTTACCCTGACTGGTACTGAATTGACCTGGGCACTGATCATCTATGGTTTTATCGCATCGGTATTGCCTGTTTGGTTGCTGCTTGCACCGCGTGATTATCTATCCACCTTCCTAAAAATTGGTGTCATTGTTGGTCTGGCGATCGGAATCCTGTTTGCGATGCCAGAAATGAAGCTGCCAGCATTCACTAAATTTGTAGATGGTACGGGTCCTGTCTTTGCGGGTTCATTGTTCCCATTTCTGTTTATTACCATTGCCTGTGGTGCAATTTCCGGTTTCCACGCATTAGTGTCTTCAGGAACAACACCGAAACTGGTCAATAACGAACTTGATATTCGTATGATCGGTTATGGCGGCATGTTGATGGAATCTTTCGTTGCGATCATGGCGCTGATTTGTGCCGCGATTCTGGATCCAGGCGTGTATTTCGCGATTAACTCGCCAGCTGCATTATTGGGTACGACGGTAGATACCGCAGCAGAAGCAGTACGTAACCTTGGTTTTGTGGTGACTCCAGAAGCATTAACTGTATTGGCTCAGGAAGTGGGTGAGAATTCAATCCTGTCTCGTACCGGTGGTGCACCAACGTTTGCGATTGGTATGGCGCATATCATTACCGAAATCTTTAATAGTCGTGAAATGATGGCGTTCTGGTACCACTTTGCCATACTGTTTGAAGCACTGTTTATTCTGACCGCGGTAGATGCGGGTACCCGTGCTTGCCGTTTCATGGTTCAGGATACTGTAGGTATCGTGATTCCAGCGGTAAAACATTCTTCTAGCTTTATTGGTAACCTGATCGGGACTGCAGTAGCTGTGGCAGGCTGGGGCTTCTTCGTGTATCAGGGCGTGGTTGATCCACTCGGCGGTATTAACAGCTTATGGCCACTCTTTGGTATCGGTAACCAGATTCTGGCAGCAATGGCACTGATTCTTGGTACTGTGATCCTGTTCAAGATGAAGAAAGAGAAATACGTGTGGGTGACTGTGTTACCAACCGCATTCCTGTTTGTGACCTCCATGACTGCGGGTTGGCAGAAGATTTTCCATGAAAATCCAAAAATTGGTTTCCTGGCACAGGCTGAGCGTTTCAATAATTCGATTGCCAATAATGAAATCCTGGCGCCTGCGAAAACCATGGCCGAGATGCAAACCGTTGCGATGGCAAACCAGGTCAATGCTGGTCTGTGTGCATTCTTTATGATTGTGGCATTTGTGATGCTGTTTGCGGCATTTGGCGTGATTCGTCGTGCGCTGGCAAACCCTGAGCCAACGGTACATGAATCCCCAGCAGTTTACCGTGATCCGGCGGAAATCAAGCCGACTGCACATCACTAAGGAGAAGGCGATGAATTTGAAATTTGCCAAAAGCGGAAAAACGGTGATCTACAAGATCATCAAAATGACCGTCATGTCGCAAAAGGAGCTGATCCTGAATCCGAAGAACTGGTCACGTATTGCGACGTTATGGCAACGGCTGCAGCAGAGTTTCCGTTTGATGGTGGGTGTGCCGGATTACCAGAATTATCTGGCGCACATGAAACAGCATCATCCGGATCTGGAGGTGATGGATGCCAAAACCTTTTACCGTTACTGTGTAGATGCCCGTTATCCATCTGCTGGCGGTGGCATGAAGAAATGTCCATGTTAATGGATCAGTAAAAAGAGCGCCTTTCGGGGCGCTTTTTTATTGCTGAAAAAAGTGGAGATGAGGAGATTTGGTTTTAGTCTTCTGAGAGGGGGAATGTAAAAGAATGGTGAATAGATTTAAGAAGGATTATTTCATTCATAGACTATTAAGGTATTGGTTTTATACCTTGAATTGCATGAATCAATTTTTAAAATAAAAACTGGTCACTTTTTCCAGATTAATTTAAAGACTTGGTCTCTTAGATAAAGGGCTTGCCTCTCTAAGTATTCTAGAGCCTTAGCGCTCTGGTTTAAGGTTCAAAGTAAACAGGATTTTATTTGAAGTTTTGGCGGATTCATCCAGCAATCCAGTGTAAAGATATATTATTGCGCTTCTGTCTATTTAAAAAAGAGTGTATTTTAATCACAAACAACTAATTTATATGGAAAAAAGTGATGTGGGGCATAAAGCAGAAAGTCAATCATGATATTGTGCACATAACGGCTCAGCTGGAACAACAAATTGCCAGCTATACCCCCCATATTCAGAAATTTCTAGAAGAAGTCAATGCGATTGTGCTGGATAAGCAGGCACAGACCAAACTGGCCTTATGCTGTCTAATTGCTGGTGGGCATGTGCTGTTTGAAGACCTGCCAGGACTCGGCAAAACCACTTTGGCCAGCAGCCTGGCGCATCTCGCAGGTTTGAAGTTTCAGCGGATTCAATTTACTAATGACATGCTGGCCAGCGATGTGATTGGGATCAACATGTTTAACCAGAAAGAACATCAGTTCGAGTTTAAGCAGGGGCCGATTTTTACCCAGATTCTGCTGGCCGATGAAATTAACCGCTGTAGTCCGAAAACTCAGAGTGCCTTACTGGAAGCCATGGAAGAGGGTTTTGTCACGGTCGATGGTATGCGTTATGCCTTGCCTCAGCCATTCTGGGTGATTGCTACCCAAAACCCGTTATTTCAAAGCGGTACCTATGCCTTGCCAGAATCACAACTCGACCGTTTCCTTATGCGGCTATCTCTAGGTTATCCATCGCGCCAGGCTGAGAAATTGCTGTTGCAACAGGAATCGCGTTTTGCCTTGATTGCCACTTTGCAAAATGTCTTTAATGAAGACCAGATACTGGAGTTGCAAAGTTTGGTGCAGCAGGTGCATATCAGTGATCTAGTACAGGAATATCTGCTGGATCTTGCTGCTGAAACCCGTAAAAACCGTTATGGTTTATCAACACGTGGTTTGCTGGCTTTGAAACGCGCTGCACAGGCGTATGCATTGATTGAAGGTCGTGCCTTCGTAACGCCGGATGATGTACAGGCGGTGTTTGTCGCCGTAGCTTCACATCGTCTGGGCTTAAGTGAAGCTGAAACACAGAATGTGATGCAGCAAGTCGCAGTGAGTTAAGTCTGATGTTGGCAAAGTATTGGCAGAGCTGGCTCAGTAAGCGTTTTCAGTTCAGGAAGCAGAAACAGCTGACGCAGCGTGATGTACTGGTCTTTATTTACCAGCAGGGCTATCTCTATCTGGTACTGATTCTGATCACCTTTATTGCGGGTGTGAACTATGCCAATAACCTGATTTTAGGTTTCTGTTTTCTGATCAGTGCAGTGCTGTGTATCAGTTTTTATCTGACTTTTAAGCAGCTGCATGGTTTAACGATTGAAATTGTTTCCGATGAAGTCGGGCAGGTGGGACAAGATTTACAGCTGCATTTTTATTTTCATCAGGGGATTACCCAGTCAAGGTATCTTTATCTAAAGGCGGGTGAGCAGTTGCATAAAGTGCTCATCAACCAGAATAAGCAACATTTCACTATTCCATTTTATGCGGCTCAGCGCGGCAAGTTCGAATTTCCGGTGATTCAGATCTATTCCTTATATCCTTTTGGCTTGGTTCGGGCCTGGTCTTATCTGTATCACCAGCATAGCAGCTGGATTGCACCCAAAGCAGAACATTCCGCTGTTGAAAATAAACATGCCCAGCAGCAGTTTGAACCGGATCTGGATGAGTTTCGAGAATTGCGTAATTATCAGGTGGGTGAGTCTTTACATGCCGTGTCCTGGAAGCAGGTGGCACGTGGTCAGGGACTCTATACCAAGATATTTGAGCAATACCAGAATCAGGACAGGCAGCTGGAAATTCACTATGGCCATATGCCCAGCCAGTCGCATGAAGAAAAACTGCAATTGATGATGGGACTGGTGGAACAATGTGAGCAGCAGCAACTGGCCTATAGTCTGCATTTACCCCACAGCCAATTGGATCGAGGTGCAGGCAATGAGCAGTTGCATCAGGCCAAACTCTTGCTGGCACAGGCTTAGGGAATAATCATGATGACGGCCAGCATTCGTACTGCGATTTTACTCAGCCTGAGCCTGATTCTGGCTGTGCAGGTCAGTTATTTACCTGTTGGGCTCAGCGGTATTTTTACCTTGATGCTGGTCTTGCTCTGGCTGAATTTCAGAAAGCAAACCACTTTGTCTAAAACCTGGGTACTGTTACTAACAATTATCGCACTGGCAGTCATTTATTTTAGTTATCAAAGTTTTCTGGGTGTTGAGGCAGGTGTTTCTGTCCTGTCAACTTTTTTATTTGCCAAGGCTTTTGAAACCAAGACCAAGCGTGACCTGATTATCCTGTTTAATTTTGCCCTGTTTGTAGCTGCCAGTACTTTCCTGTTTAGCCAGTCCTTTATCATGACTTTTGGCATTTTATTATGTCTGCTCAGTTGCCTGATTGGACTCTACCGGGTGCAGACCAGTGAATTTGGACCCGATGCTCAGGCACAGGAACGCGCCTTAAGGCAAGATGCCAAGCATGTCGGCAAGTTTATCTTGTATGCGCTGCCATTTTTTATCTTACTGTTCATCTTTTTTCCACGTCTGCCACCCATGTGGCATATACCCATTCCCGAAAAGAAAGGGGTGACTGGGATCAGTGATCGTATGTCTCCTGGTGATATTGCTGAGCTTTCGCAGTCCAGTGCACTGGCATTCCGGATTATTGGTGATATCAGAAAGCTGCCACCACGTTCAGAATTGTATTGGCGAGCGTTGGTACTAGATGAATATGATGGCCAAACCTGGATCAGCAGTGCTGTTAACCAGCAGCCGCAATTTCGCTCCCAGCCGGATGTGAATCCTTTACCTGCGGGGTGGGATTATCAGTATTTGGCTTCCGATCCATCCGTGCTGTGGGTAATGGGACTGGAAAAGTCGATACCTTTGGAGCGCCGTTATTACAGCCGTTATGACTGGGGCATTGTTCCGCGCCGTTTGACGCAACGTATGGAGCCGATTCATTTACGTTGGATTGGCACACAGGTAAAGCAGCCAGTCTCTCATAGTAATTACTTACAGCAGTTGAATACGCGGACACCAGCGCAATTTGATCCAAAAACTCAAGCATTGGCTGTCCGTTTAGCCAAACAGAGTGAGAGTCCACAGCGCTATATCCAGAATGTACTGAACTGGTATCGCCAGAACCAGTTTGTCTATACCTTGACTCCGGGAACCTTAGGTCAAAACCGTGTTGATGAGTTTTTGTTCCAGACCCGCCGTGGCTTCTGTGAACATTTTGCTTCGAGTTTCGTGATGCTAATGCGTTATGCTGGAATTCCTGCACGAGTCGTCACAGGTTATCAGGGCGGTTCATTGGCCCCGGATGGTAAAAGCTGGGAAGTGAGGCAGATGGATGCACATGCCTGGACCGAAGTCTGGGTCAATAATCAATGGCAGCGGATAGACCCGACTGCGATGATTGCCCCACAACGGATTGATGAGGGGATGCAACATATAATTTCTCAGGATGAGACCGTGTTAGGGGAAGGAAAATGGGCAGCCCATTATCAAATGCTGACCAAGCTGCGTATCTGGAGTGACTATGCGAGTTATCAATGGCAAAGCAAAGTGGTGGGCTATAATGCAGAATCGCAACGTAGCTGGATGTCTAAACTTGGTCTCCATTCTGCTTATGCAGCCGTTTGGATTCTGATAGCAAGTATGCTGCTTCTGATGATCAGTTATTTTCTCTGGATTTATGTGCGAAATATACAACAACGATCTCCATTTGAGCATGCAATTTCTCGTCTGGAAAAATCACTGAGTAAACACTTACATCGACAATCAGCTGAAACCTTTAGGCAGTGGATGCAACGTTTATCTACTGAGGCAGATATAAAACAGAGTATGGTTTTTCAGCAAGCGGTGAATATTTATGAAAGAAGCCAGTATGCGGATCAATCCATGGATTCAAAAGATATTAGTGAATTCAATGATTTGCTTAAAAAATGTGCATATATCATTAAGAGTCAAGGAAAAAACTTGTCTTCACTTTGAAAAGTTTATAATATGCAACGCATTCTAGGCGTATAGCTCAGTTGGTTAGAGCGCTACGTTGACATCGTAGAGGTCTCCAGTTCGAGTCTGGATATGCCTACCAAGATTCAGAAAACCTCCTAAAATAATTTAGGAGGTTTTTTTATTTTTAATAGGCTTTGTTGCATAAATATGTAAGCATCTGATTTAAATAAATTTAATTTTGGATCAAAAAATAATCAAAACCTTTAAAATCATATAGTTATGAAATCTT